>JAADJC010000080.1 GCA_013151025.1 Acidobacteriota bacterium | reverse complement strand
AAAACCCTTATGCAAAGTTTTTGAAGCGGAGCCTTGCTGCCACAGCCGCTTCGCAAACTTTGCATAAGGGTTTTTCTCCCTTGCTGAACATGATGCAATCCAGCATTGGTCGATATAATCCCTTTGAAATGTAGCCGGCACCCTCAAATGCGCCCACTTTCTCTTTTGCCGGGTTTTCCGCGAAGAACTGTTTCACCCATTTTGCATTCTGTTTTAACAATTTTTCAGCTTTTGCTTTCAATACGTTAATTTGATCCGGCGGTGCGCCGTTTCGCATTAATTTTGCGATCTTGTTATCCAGGAGTCGGCGTTTTTTCTGGAAATCCAAGTTATGATGGTCGTATTCGCTTTTGCCCCATGGTGTAGGAATTGAGATACCGGGAGTGATAAGTTTCTGCCATTTCACGTGTTCGGGGTCAAGAAGAGCGGTTATGTTGGGCTCCATCGGTTCCACCCCCCTGGGATAGAAATCGTCATAGGTGACGGCAGAAGAATAGTATTCGTCTGCCAGGCCGGCAAAGGCGTGGCCGAATTCATGGAGAAAGAGATAGTCCCGATAGGGATTGTCTGCGGTAAACACACAGAAAAAGTTGTAGATTCCCCCACCGCCGTAGCGGGGGCTGTTGACCATTACCACTGCGATGTCGTAGGGCACAACCCCGGCAATGTCCCGAAGGTCCCGGTTGTCTTCCGTGAGAAGATAGCGGGGTAATCCCAGTGAATTGAAGGATGCGTTCACCGCTGTTCGCTTGTAAATTCCCCGGGTGGGCTCGCTGCAGCCGCTGTCGGTAGATGGATGAAATGCCAGGGTGATGTTGATGTTGTCGCGATATCGGCTGTAGGGGGCCATAGCCAGCATTTTGTCGGCAAAGTGTTTTGCGTTTGACACAGCCTTGTTTCGTTCTGCCCCGGTGTAGCCGTCTGCCACAATAACCATGTCCATGGCGCGGTGGGGATCGCTTCCCCCTGTGATGGGTATGGCCTCCGTGCCCTTGTCCGGTTTGAGACGGATGATATTCAGACTTTTTGGGTCGATAAGCTGTCGAAAAATCTCTTTCAGGGAATTATCCCGGTTCCGGGCACTAATGGACAGCGCGACTGGCTTCTGGGGAAATGGAATCAATGCGGTTTCAGAGAACGCCCGCTTTATCCCATCGGTCGCAGGTTTTGTGGTGGCATATTCCCCGAATATGGAGTTGAATCCCCGGGAAAATATCAGTTTCCCGCTTTTGCTGTCAAAAACCCTGATAAAGTAACGCCCGTTATTGAACGTGTCAATCATATGACCCGGGGCGCCGGCCCAGACCGGCGTTTTGTACAGTCGGTCAATAACGAACCACTCTGTTTTTTTATCCCCGACGTGGGCCAAGTCCACCCGGAGTGTGACGTTTTCAAAATAGCGGTTAAATTCAACCGACTCAGCCGTTCGGGCGGGAAGGGAAACGCACAACAGGATAATAGTGGCCAGCAGAGGTTTTATTTTCATTCACACACCCTGTCATGTTACCTTAAATTCACTGAATCATTCTGATTTTTCAACTTGTTACGAATTCTGTATTTCTTTTTTTGTTTTATCCGCTTCAACTGGATGCTCTTAATCTGTTTGAAGTTTTTCCCATCCGTTGACTGGGATCGGATAATCTGCAGTGCATTCCTCTTCGTAAGCTGGAATGTCAATCGCGTTTGTTTCCCCCCTTGGTTTTCCTCCTCCTGCTCGCTTTGAAAAGTCAGCGTCAAGCCATCTTTGCTGACCGTAATCAGTTTGTAGCGATGCACTTGGCCGTCTGATGTAAATTCCCGGTACAGAATGCTTTTTTTTGCCGGGCCGATGCTGAAGAAACCGGCTGAATTTCGGAGCTGTCCCACTTTTTCTCCGTCTTTGGGTTTGAACCTTTCGGTTTCTTTGTTGAGGAAATGGGCTTTGCCCAGCACAAAGGAAAAGATATGTTTCACCACAGTTGGACCATCCACCCCATCTCCCCTTCCCACCCATTTCCCAGATAAGGGTTTGAGTGGAGCAAGTGTTGAGGCAGATTCTGCTGCTGAAATCTGGGGGGTGAGGAGCAACGCAAGGATTGCCAGGGAAAATGTGAATATTTGTTTTCTGTTCATCCGCAACCTCCTTGTAAGTTTTGAGTCGATTTACAAAACTGGAGTCAACCAGCTAAATCGATCTTCCTGTTCTCCATTCAGAATCCCGAACAGGGCATCCTGTATCTGCTTTGTAACCGGCCCGCGCTTCCCTTCGCCCACCGCAATGCGGTCAACGGACGCAATCGGGGTAATCTCTGCCGCGGTTCCGGTGAAAAAAAGCTCATCCGCGATATAAAGCCATTCCCTCGGAACGGGTGTTTCCACAACTGGAATACCGGCTTCTTCCGCAAGCCGAATCACGGAGTTCCGGGTAATGCCGGGAAGCAGGGACTCGGAATAAGGCGGGGTGTGAAGTTTACCGTCTTTCAGGAGAAAAATATTTTCCCCGCTACCTTCAGAGACATGGCCTCTGGAATTGAGACAGATCCCTTCGTCATAGCCGTCTACGATGGCTTCCATTTTGATAAGCTGGGAATTCATGTAGTTGGCACCGGATTTGGCCATCGTAGGCATGGTGTTGGGTGCCAGTTTTGTCCATGTACTAATCTTGACGTCGACACCTTTTTCCAGTGCTTCCGGCCCGAGATACGCGCCCCATTCCCATACCGCAATCATTACTTCCACCGGGCAGGGGAAGGGATTGACGCCCATTGTCTTGAATCCTCGATACACAAGGGGCCGGATATAGCATGATTTCATATTGTTGGTACGGATAGTTTCGAGGATGGCATCATTAATTTCATCCCGGGTGAAGGGGATTTCAGTCCGGTACATCCTGGTGGAATTGAACAGACGGTCGGTGTGCTCCTTCAGCCGAAACACGGCCGGCCCGGTTTTGGTTTCATAGCAGCGGATACCTTCAAAAAAAGAGCTTCCGTAGTGGAGCGCGTGGGAGAGGACGCTGACTTTCGCGTCTTCGAGATTTACAAATTCACCGTTCATCCAGATCTTCAGGTCCGGTCGAAACATATTTCCTCCTGTTTGTGAAAGCAATTTCCCGAATAAGTGGGAAATTCGTTGAATATTATCGGTTTTTGCCGGCTCCTTATCGTTCGCTCAGCGGATTCAAATCAATTTCATTTTATTCTACCATTGAACGGACCCGGATTCAAAGGGAAGACGGCTTGCGGCAGTGACGGGTGAAAGTGCGCGTGTGAATGCGAGAGAACAAAAACGGACGGCTGGTAACTTGCTGAAGGTGCATGCCCCTGCTTTGTTCTCCGGTAACACCGGCGGAAACATTCTCTTACAAGTCTTCGTATGAACAAGCGGATTGAAATAGTTCGACGAAAAAGAGGGGCGCATGATTGAAGAAAAAAGACCTGGCGAGCAATTCGAGAAATATCAATTCAGATTGAAGAGAATAATATGTTTGCATATTTTCAGGACCCTTCAGGATAGGAACAATATCCTGATCGAAAAGGTCTTCTGCCTCGTACAAACAGCCACCCCGAGCGTTCGTGTCAACATGCAATCAACCATCTAATTTTATTAAGGATAATCAAGACGTGAAGAAGCTATTTTCACTTAACGCAATTTTCAGAATTGTTTTTCTCTTGTTAACCCCTGTTTTTTTCCAGTATTTTGCAATTGGTTTTATCTGGCACTCAATATATTGGGGCGTCATTACAACTGTTGTACTGGTCTGGATGGGATTTATTCTAATTACGCCATTGTTTGGAAGAATCGGTTGTGGCTGGTTTTGTTTTATGGGGACAGCTTACGATTTAGCAAGCAGGCATTCCATTAAGGTAACAAAATGGAATAAACCCAAAATCTGGGTAAGATTCTTGATTTTAGTTCCATTTTTTGTGTCAGCAATTGCCTTCTATTTCCTGAATTCAGGAAAAGGAATAACCCATGGCTTTGCAATCATCCCGTCCTTTCTGGCACTGGATTTCAGTATGCATTACAAAATTGCGTGGATGGTTGATATCTCATTTGCAATAATACTTGGGCTTTTACTGGAAAGGAGATGGGGTTGCAGAAATTTATGCTTTATGGGTACTTTATGTGCCGCAGGCGCAAATTACTCACGCCTCATTCCTGTGGTTGATGTGAGCAAATGTACACTGTGTGGAAAATGTGAACAGGATTGTCTTTTGAGAATACCAATGCTTGATTACATAAAAAACAACAAGGGTCTGGTCACAAGTTCCGAATGTATTCTCTGCGGAAAATGCATTGAATCGTGTAAATCCGACGCTGTAACACTGAAGTTTATCTGGAATAGAAAAAAATATAAAGAGAGAATTCAAGCTTCTCAACAATAGGTCTGCACACTTCCTGTATGGGTAGATGTTTCCTGTAATTGTACGGCTTTCATCTGTTTACGCGTTCGCGTTTCGTGTAGTGGGTTTACCAGTAACAGAATGTCAGTGAGATGATAAATGACGATACAGAAGATGGCAATATACTGCTTGACTGACATTGCTCTTGCATATTCCTTTACAGAATCGGAATATATTCATGAAATAGGTTCTGGTTATATAGAAAATTACTTAGCCCGGCCCGGAGCACCGCAGGGGGATGAAGATTTCGGTTTTGTTTCAACTTTTCACAAAAGTAAAGTATTTGTTGACACTAGGGGGGGATTCCCGTATCCTCAGTACGTGAATGAAAAGGAGTGCCGGTTGAAAACTATTTTACGTCCGAATTTCCGCAAAACTTCAAAAAAGAACGGAAAAGAAATTCGGGGAACCCGCGCATTTCAGGAGGGCCTTTTCCGAAATGGGATTCCGGCCTTGATTTTAGAGCCGATTATCCGCGTTTCGAGCCGGACTTGTCGCCCCTGACCCCGCTGTATTCATTCTTTCTTTGTATTCATAAACCAAAATTAACCGACAAATATTCAGGAGAAGACTATGACAAGCATTTACAATAATCTTATTGAATTAACAGGGAAAACGCCGCTGGTTCGCCTGAACCGCGTAACCGGAAAT
>JAADJC010000116.1:3116-21405 GCA_013151025.1 Acidobacteriota bacterium | reverse complement strand
TCCCTGCAGGGTGATGGATGGGGGGAGGAGACTTGGGATCGTGATACAATTTAGGCATCAGAATGGAAAAGGACGTAATAATTGAATAGTGAGCCTGAATTGAACAATCCTGCAACTTTTCTTAATCCGAACAATCTAAATATTTCCGGTGATATTTTACGGATTTTTTAGCGCATGCGAAGCCGGTTGCCAGCCCCTTTCTTCACTGCTTTTTGTTAATTCTTTACCATCCACGCAATGGTGCGAGGCTCAGCCTCGCACCATTGCATTGAATTCTTCGATTCTCTCATCAATCTTCGGGACCATGTCATGGATGGCTTTCCAGTAGCTGCGGTAGTCGTGCCATTGGGCGTTAAGTTCGTCCAGTTCTTTCTGCTGCTGTTCAATCCATGTGTAGTATTTGAGGTTGTGAATGCGTTTTTTGCCGTAGAAATTCAATTCTTCGGTGTAGTCGGGGGTGATGGAGGTCAAGAGTTCGTAGTCTTTTCCGGCGTCAATTTCGCTGTATTCGCCCCGTTCTTCGTGGAGTTCTTTCATTCGTGAGCCGTAGAGTTCCATGGAGTCGGTGAGGACTGTGAGCACAACGTCATCCCCGGTGAGTTCGTAGTAACGGGCGAATTTGATGGCGGAGAGGAGGTTGGCGACGCCGGAGATGCCCAGTAAATCGAGTTTGTCCACAAGTTTCGGGTCAATGCCCTGTTTTTTCAGGTAGTCGCGGCCTTTGGGTTCGTTGAAGAGGCGAATGAGGCGCATGGGGTGTTCGTCGTCGATGGCGGTGACCATGTCGGTATTCCGCGCATTGTGAATCCAGGGGACGTGTTTGTCGCCGATGCCTTCAATGCGGTGTCCGCCGAAGCCGTTTAAGAGCAGGGTGGGGCACTGGAGTGCTTCGCTGACCACCAGTTTGGAGCCGGGGAATTGTTCTTTCAGAAAATCCGCGCTGCCCATGGTTCCGGAGGAGCCGGAGGTGAGCACGACACCGGCATATTCCTGGCCGGGTTTCATTTCTTTTTTCAGTACTTCCAGCATGGCGTTTCCGGTGACTTCGTAGTGCCAGAGGTGGTTGCCGAATTCATCGAACTGGTTGAAGATGACAATGTCATCCCCCCGTTCTTCGTGAAGCTCCCAGCATTTGTCGAAGATTTCTTTGACATTACTTTCGCAGCCGGGAGTGGCGATGACTTCACCGGCAACGTTGGAGAGCCATTCAAACCGTTCTTTTGACATTTCTTCCGGCAGTATGGCGATGGATTCACAGGCTAAAAGGGCGGAGACGTAGGCGCCGCCCCGGCAGTAGTTGCCGGTGGAGGGCCAGACGGCTTTCTGGCTGACGGGGTTGAACTGGCCGGTGGTGAGCCGGGGTGCCAGGCATCCGTAGGTTGCACCGACTTTGTGCGCGCCGGTGGGGAACCATTTGCCCACCAGGGCGATGATTCTGGCGTTGACGCCGGTGAGTTCCGGCGGAAATTCCACGTAGTTGACACCGCCGTAGGTGCCGCCTTTGGCAACCGGTTCATTTTTCCAGGTGATGCGAAAGAGGTTCCGGGGATGAACGTCCCAGAGCCCGATGCCTTTCAGCTCTTTTTTTGCCCAGTCCGGGACATTTTCCGGGTGTTTCATCTGGTCGAATGTGGGGAGGACAATGCCCCGTTCCCGGCAGCGCTCCGCTGTTTTTTCAAGTTGTGCTTTGTTTACGGTTAAATCAATCATATCTGCTCCTTGTAAATTTGATTGTTCTTTATTTCAAAGAATTCGATTATCTGTTCCAGTAAAAAATCCCGTACGCTCACGATTATCTCTCCCGGGTTTTCAAGGAGGGTGCGAAAGAGTGGGGCAAATCCCTGCCCTTCCAGTTCCACCGGACCGATTTCATCGAGAAAGATAGGGGATATGCCGGTTTGACTGGCGGTTTCAATGATTTCGGCGGCGTATTTCTGTGCTTTTTCGGAAAAGCTGTGAGGGCCGAACCGGAAGGTCTCGTCCCAGCCTTCGGGAAGGGCCTCTGTGAATCTCGCAAAGGGGATGCTTTCTCCGGTTTTGAGGTGGACAAGGTTGTAGCCCAGATGGATGCCGTTTTCCATGTATTTCGGGCAGAGAATGCCGTCACCCCCCCGTTTTTTGTAAATGGCAGCCATTTTTGTGGTTTTCCCGCTGTTTACCTGTCCGACAATGAAGGTTACCATTTTTCTCCCATGTGATTCTGCCCGGTTTTCCCGTAGCGGATGGCCTGAATTTCCGCGAGGATGGAGATGGCGATTTCCTGTGGAGCAGGGCCGCCGATTTTCAATCCAACCGGCATGTGAAGCCGGGAGAGGTCTGCATCCGGGTGCTGTTCTTTCAGTTTTTTTACCATTGCCTCGGCTTTTTTCCGGGAGGCGAGAACGCCGATGTAGGCCGGTTGAACCGGAAGTTTGTAAATTTTCGCCATTGCCATGGCGTCGAAGGCGTGGGAATGGGTGGCGATGACGACAAATGAACGGCTGGTTATGCCCAGATTGTCGTATCCATCCCGGTAATCCGGGAGTTGGACGGTTTTGTGGTGAGAAATGCCGGAAAGCAGGCCCTTTCGGCTGTCCGCCACGGTGAGGCGATAGCCCAGCAGCGCTGCATGGGCGAGGATGGCCTGGCCCACGTGGCCGGCACCGAGGAGGACCAGGTGGGGGCTGTCCCCCATCAGTTCAAAGAAGATGGAGGTGTTGCCGCCGCAGACCATCCCGGTTTCCTTCGCGTCTACTAGCTGGTCGTCGTCATCGAGGTTGTAACGGATAAGGGCGGTTTTTCCGGTTTGAAACAGGGCCACGGCAGCTTTGAGTGCCGCCTGTTCCAGGGCACCACCGCCTACTGTGCCGATGGCGCTGCCATCTTCGTCTACCAGCATCCGGGCACCGGGGGCGGCGGGGCCGTGGCCTTTTTTGTCCACAACGGTTGCCAGTACGACCCGACGGCCGGAGTTGACAGCCTGCTGAATCTGCTCAAAGATGCTGTTCAATTCATGTCCTCCTTCAAAAGTGTAACGTGGGAAATACCCGCCAGTTTTCGAAAGGGGGTCCCCTCCGAAACCATGGGCAGAAAGATGTCTGCATCAGTGACAATGCTGCCGGAAACTGCGTCAATTCCAAAGTTGAAGAGCTCTGCTGTGACGGGAGTGGAGGGGCCTAAAAGTACGCGATAGCTTCCTTTCCGGCAGGATTTGATGATTTCGTCAAAGGTGTGGTTGATAAGGGAAGTGGCAGTAATTGCCACAACGTCCGCTTGTTTCAGCTGTTTTTTAATATCTTCGGCAGGCAGGTCACCTTTTTGGGGGTCCAATTCAAAAACAAGGGTGTCGCTGAAGAGGTGGCGCACCTTTTCCACAAATGGAAAGTGCCCGATCATTCCCAGAACGCCACCTTTTCCCTTTGAAACCAGTAATTCCCGGGCATTGAGTTCTTTCAGAGGCAGTCCGGTTGTGTCAAGGGCGCTGTTGATGGCCGCAATGCCCACAGATGCCGCAAGCAGGTTGTCGGAACGGGCAAGCCCGGCCAGCTCTTTTGCGTTTCTGCCGACAAGGGATCCGGCGCCGGGTACCGCCTCATGCCGCGAGGATGGGGGCTTCAGAGTGCTGGCAAGGCCCCAGCCCCTGCTTTGTACGACAGTATTGAAGCAACCCGTCAGTACGCGGCGCACCAATACCGGCGTGGTGGATTCAATCAACGATTCGATTACGTTCATGCGCTAAATCAGCGGTGCCAACCCGTTGAGTATCAGTGCGGCAATGACCGAAATGCTCACGTGAACCGGGCGAATGGGGCTTTTGAACAGCCGGAAACCCGCCGGGATTTTTCCCATTGCCATAATCAATCCGGTGTTGACGATACTGTCGATTACGAGGAAGCGAACCAGAATGCCCGGAGCCGCGGATGCCATGCCGATTGCCCCGGCAAGAAACTGGGTTGCCAGAAATACGGCTTTCCAGCTGACTGTCAGGGTCAGAACCGTGGCAAAATTGAATGTTTTCTCCGGTTCATTGCTGAGAATGAAGAATGCCGCTCCGGATTCCAGGAGAATGGCCATTGCGGGGTTCACCGTGTCCATTGGTGACAGGAAAGGAAGGGCAAGGCCAGTCAGTTTGATGGCAGCGGCGATGGCTGCGGTCTGAAAAATAACGTTTCGATTTCCCGTTGTGACAAAGGCCCGGTGCATGAAGAAAAAACCGATGGGAAACATCACCAGTCCGGACAATCCGGGAATAGCCAGAAAATGGGACAGGCCGTGGAGCAGGGTGCCCGCGACAGCTTCGCTAATTCCCCACATGGAGCCGAAAACAGCCGCGATAAGCCAGTATTGTTTATTTTTCATTATGATTCCTCCTTGAGTACAAAGTTTTTGATCAGTCGTAATGAGACGGTTTTTCGGTAATTTGCGTCGGAACGCTGGTCTGTGATGGGCTGAATCAATTTCCCGTAGCTCTTCAGCAGGTCCGGCATCAGTTCTGCGAGCTCCGCCACCGGCTGGCCGATGAGCCGGTTTTCCAGCTCCCGGGAACGAACGATGGTGGGAGCGACAGCACCCAGCGCGATTCTGACATCAGAAAGCATGTCTTTTTCCTTGAGCATGAAACCGGCAAATGCAATCTTGGACAGCGCGTTGGCCTTTCTTGTACCTACTTTCCGATAGCCTTCGACTGTGAAGTGGGGCAGGCGAAAGTGGATGCAGGTTAACAGTTCGTCATCCCGAAGGATGGATTTCCCCGGCCCGGTGAAAAAGGACAGAAACGACACTTTCCGTTCACCGGAAACCGAGCGCAGGGTGAGTGTTGCGTCCAGAACGGACAACGGGGGCAGGGTGTCTCCGGCAGGGGACGCATTACAGATATTTCCGCCCATTGTGCCGAGGTTCTGAATGGCGGGGGCGCCGATGAGGCTGCAGGCCTGCCGCAGAATTTCCGGAGTGTGAGGGTGGCGGATAATGTCACGGTAGGGTACACATGCCCCGATGGAGAATTCACCGTTTTTTTCAGAAATTGCGGTGAGTTCGGGGAAGTGTCCGATAAACATAACCGGGCGGTCAAAATTCGGGACAAGGCCAGGGCCCTGCCGATAGCGAACCATCAGGTCTGTCCCTCCCGCATAGGGAATGCAATGGGTTTCGACAAGGATTTTCAGCGCTTCTTCCAGTGTTTCGGGATGATAGGATTTTACCATTTTCCATCCCCCTTCTTTGCCGCCAGCTTGATGCCGTCCACAATCATGTTGTAGCCGGTGCAGCGGCACAGATTACCGGAAATAGCCTCCCGGATGTCTGTTTCGTCCGGGTCGGGGTTTTCCTTCAGAAGGGCATATGCCGCCAGTACCATTCCAGGCGTGCAGAACCCGCACTGAACCGAGCCCGCGTCGCTGAACGCCTGTTCGATTATCCGGTATGCCTGCGTGTGCTGGAAGTGAACAATCGTCTCTACGTTCATTCCCGTTATGCTTCCTACAGCTACGAGACAGGAATTTACCAGTTTTCCGTTAAGGAAAACGGAGCATGCACCGCATTCTCCTTCGCCGCAACCTTCCTTGACCCCGGTTTCGGAAAAATCATCCCGAAGTACATCAAGGAGACGCCGCATGGGATCGGTTTTCAGGAAAACGGCTTTGCCATTCAAATTGAACTGTATTGTCTGGCTCATTCTTTTAACCCTTTTATCAATGCTTCCGGTTTAACCGGGATTTCATGTACCGGGATACCCAGCGCACGACTGACTGCGGCGGCATAGGCCGGGGCTGCCCCTGCAATGGGAAGTTCTCCTGCGCACTTGGCACCGAATGGCCCGTATTCGTAGGGGTTGTCCACAAGCTCACTTTCGATTACCGGGGCGTCCACAGCGGTGGGTATGATGTAATCCGTGAAGTTATGCTGGCGATAAGCCCCGTTGGCGGTGTCCATGACTTCAATGGATGCATAGCCCAGGCCCTGGAGAATACCGCCTTCAACCTGCCCTCGAATTATGTCTTCATCAATGGCAACGCCGACATCGTGGACTGTCCATACTTTTTTGATGGTAGTCTCGTACGTAAGAGTGTCCACTTGTACTTCCACGGCAACAACACCCCAGGAATATGCAGGATAGGCATCGCCCTGGAGTGTATCCTGATTCCATTTAATGTAGGACGGGTGCCGATAGCTTTTGGATACCGAAAATGTTTCATTTTCGTTCCACCGTGCCTTCAATTCCTTCGCGGCGGACTCCAGGAGATGTCCGACAATGATGACGGTGCGGGACGCGACGGTAGGTCCGGAGTCCGGTACCCGGTCGGTATCGGGATTAGGATAGTCAATATTCTGAATGGGAAGGCCCAGGGTTGTTGCGACGATTTTTCGTAAAGTGGTTTGGGCACCCTGACCCATTTCGACGTTGGAAACCAGTATTTCCGCCCGGTCTTCGGTCAGTTTTCGTATGGTGGCGGTTCCGTGAATGGTATCTTCTCCCTTTCCTGTAAACCCGCAACCGTGGAGATAGAGGCCCAGGCCGATGCCACTTCTGAACCGGCCGTTCCCGGAGGCAAAAATACCTTCCTTTTTTCGATAGTCTGACATTTTGAGTACTCTGGACAGCATTTCCCGAATTTTGATTTCGTCTCTGAGCAGACCGCCGGTAGCGGTGGTATCTCCCTGTTTGACCAGGTGAATCTCTTTGAAGGTCAGCGGGTTCATCCCCAACTCTGACGCAATCTGTTCCATATGCATTTCCACTGCGAAAAAGGCCTGGGGAGCGCCGAAACCCCGAAATGCACCGGAAGGCACCTGGTTGGTGGAAAGCACTCGGCCCCGGACAGTGACGTTGGGAATATCGTACACGCCGATGGCGGCAAAAAGTGCCCGTTGAAGCACCACTGCGGACAATCCCGCGTATGCGCCGCCGTCCAGTGTAATATCAGCTTCCATGGCAATGACTCTCCCGTTTTCATCCACAGCGGAACGGTATCGGCTGATCGACGGATGGCGCTTGGTTGTTACAGCGAGGTCTTCACCTCGTTCCAGCACCAGCTTGACCGGTTTGCCGGTCTTGATTGCCGCGATTGCCACATGGCCTGCAAGGAGGGAAGGGTACTCCTCCTTTCCGCCGAAGGCGCCTCCGGTTGTGGCCTGAATAATCTGAACTTGATTTTCCGGGAATCCGGTGAGCTGGACCATGGCGTTTTTCACGTAGTAGGGACACTGCATGGAGCCGGTGACGGTGAGTTTTCCATTTACGTAGTTTCCGATTACACCTTGTGGCTCCATGTAGGCCTGCTCGTGGTACCCGGTTTTGAATTCTCCCTTGATGATTGTTTTTGCATCGGTAAAAACTGGATCCGGGTCGCCTTTCTGGAATTGATAGGAAGCAAAACAGTTATCATCTCCAAAGATGGGATTTTTTGCCGCAATGGCGTCCTTGATGGACAGGACTGCCGGCAAATCTTCGTATTCCACTTTGATTCCATGTAAAATGACATTCACCTTTTCCCGATCCGGCCCTACCACAAGGAGAATTGGTTCACCCACGTGGTTGATGACTTCTTCCGCGAAGAAAGGCCAGTCATCTTCCAGCATTTTGATCCGGTTGTGGCCGGGTACGTCATTTTTATCCACAATGAAATAGCCGACTGGGATATCAGGCAGCCGGATGTGGAGGATACGTGCACGAGGCCGGTCAGCACGCAGTGTCCGGGCGTACAAAAGGCCATCGGGTCGAATGTCGTCGGTATAAATCGCCCTTCCTGAAGCTTTTTCCGGACCGTCCAGACGATCCACCGGGGTACTGATCGAATTCTTCATATTTGATCCTTGAGCCTATTATAAGCGGTTTGCGTATCAATATCCACCAGAATTCCTTCATCATTTGTGTCCATAAGGACTGTTTTATGGCGGTGAAGAATGTTCCTGAGAATTTCGGTGCCAGGGGCGGAGAGGATTTCCTGATGCACTGCCTCGTTGAGCAAAACAGGATGTCCTTTTTTGCCGTTGAAAACCGGTGAAATTACACTTCCGTGACGAGAAAGGAGTTGTTCGCACGTTTTTTGGGAGAAAAAGGGAATGTCTCCCGGCGTCAGAAAAAAACGGGAAGTTTGAACCGCTGCCGTTCCGGCTTTCACGGAAGAGAACATACCTGTTTTAAAATCCCGATTATAAACCAGTGTGACGGACGGGAAGGGACGCATCAGTTCTTTAATCTTTTCCCGGTTGTAGCCGGTTACCACCAGCACCTTTTCGCATACTGTCAGCAGTGTTTCCACCGGGTAATGGAGCAAAGGCTTTTCGTTTATTGGAAGCGCCGGTTTGAACTGTCCCATTCTGCTGGAAAAACCAGCAGCAAGGACAACGCCTGTTACAGCTTCGCGGTTCATTTAATTTCTCCCAGGATTTTGACAGGTTTTACGGGAACAGTCACGGCTTCCCTCGCGGAAACAATGTCTTTCAGGCCGTTTCCGGTGGAAAGAATTACAATATCTGCTGAAGTGTCCAGCTCATTTTTCAGTTTCAGAAACCCTGCAAAAGAAGTAGCGGCAGCCGGTTCGGAAAAGAGACCTGCTGAACCGGATAGTTGTTTCTGAGCGCTGAGGATTTCATTGTCGGATATGGTTACGCATTCCCCGTTGAAACGTTTGAGATTCATAAGGGCATGAAAGCCATTTCTTGGCACATCCACCGAGATGGAATCAGCCACAGTGCTGGAGGCAACCGGTTCATCGAATCCGTCTGTTTCGAAAGCCCGGCAGATGGCGCTGCTGCCCTGGGCCTGAACTGCGACAATGGTGGGCATTCTGTCCGCAAATTTAAGTTGAATAAGATCACGGAAGCCCTTGAAAATACCGCTGATAATCACGCCGTCACCCACAGGTACAAATACGGTTTCCGGCATGTGTCCCAGTTGAAAAAAGATTTCCAGTGCGGCAGTCTTCTTGCCTTCAATGGTCAGCGGATTGAACGCGGTATTGCGGTTGAGGCCGCCATTTTTTGCGGCATATTTCATGGAGAGTTCATAGGCGTCGTCGTAGGTGCCGTCAACCAGAACTACCTTTGCGCCGTACTGCAGAGATTGCACCATCTTGGCTTCCGGCGCGGTTTTGGGAATGAAAATCGTGACTGCAAGCCCGGCAGCCGCCCCTACA
Source organism: Acidobacteriota bacterium (assembly GCA_013151025.1). Lineage (GTDB taxonomy): Bacteria > Acidobacteriota > Holophagae > Thermotomaculales > Thermotomaculaceae > UM-FILTER-49-7. The sequence continues at coordinate 12,289 of JAADJC010000116.1, read as the reverse complement.
CCGGACATAGAAGACGCCGCGTTTCCGGTGGATGCCACAATAACGGTGTTGATGCCGTGCTGTCTGGCAAATGCCGCTACGAGATAAGATGCCCGGTCTTTCAGGGAACCGGTGGGATTCAACCCGTCGTCTTTGATGAAGAGTTTATGGAAGCCGGTTTGTTTACGCAGGTTTTCCGGTTGCCATAGCGGAGTATTTCCCACTGGAATGGAGGGGAAGAATTCAGTTGGAACAGGCAGAAAATCCCGGACATCCCGGCTTTCCGGTGCGGTTCCGCTCAGCTCCACATCCAGAATGCCCCGTAACGGCCGGTTTTCCTCCTGTTTTTTCGCGCAATCCGGGCAGGTATACGTGCCGGGCTCGATGGCGTAGGTTTTCCCACACTCGCTGCATTGGTACTTAAATTGAAGTGTATCTTTACTCATAAGAATTTCCCGTGGGCGTTATGCGTGGGCGTGGGGCGGGAAGTGTTCTGTGCGCCTGCGGCACCTGTGTTCAGTGTTCTGACCGAAAGGGAAAATTGTCTTTCCTTTATCTTAGTCATTCCCCATCTCCCCATTCTCCTCTGGACATTCAACATTCATCATTCAACATTTAATACTCCTGAAACGGGCGTATTAAGTTCGTTTCAGGCTCTCCCTCCCATCGTCAGCGCCAGTAATGCGCGGGCGGTGTGAAGGCGGTTTTCCGCTTCATCGTAAATGATGGCATGCTCACTGTCCAGAACAGCATCGGTGACTTCTTTGTTCCGGTCAGCGGGCAGCGCGTGCATCAGCTTCATATCCGGTTTAGACAGGGCAAGGCGCCGTTCGTCGTAAATCCAGTCTTTGTGTTTTTCAAGGTTTTCTTTCATAATCCGATTGTGTTCCTCATCGTCCGTGTAGTGGTCGAAATAACCGAATCCGCCCCAGTTTTTCGGAATGACAATGTCGGCATCCCGCACCGCTTCATCCATGTCGTGGACAATGGTCAGTTTGCCGCCGCCTTCCGCAGCATTCTGTTTTGCCTTTTCCACAATGTTCTTTTGAAGTGGGAATTCTTCCGGATGTGCCACCACCACATCCATGCCGAAACGGGGAAAGAGAAGTGCCTGGGATTGAGGTACAGACAGCGGTTTTGCATGGGAAGTCGCATAGGCCCAGGTGACGGCGATCTTGATGTCTTTCAGTTTTTTGCCAAAGTATTCCTGGATTGTCATCAGGTCTGCAATGGCCTGCAAGGGATGATAGATGTCATCCTGCATGGAAATAACCGGGATATCGGATTCTTTTGCAATTTCCGAGATGTATGTATTGCCGATTCCGTGGAAACAGTTGCGGATGGCGATGCCGTCACCCATGCGGGACAGAACTTTTGCGGTATCTCTGGGAGATTCTCCGTGGGAAATCTGCATTTTATCCACCGTCAGGTCATGGGCGTGGCCGCCGAGCTGGGTCATGGCCGCTTCCATGGAGTTGCGGGTTCGGGTGGACTGCTCAAAGAAAATCATGAACAGGGTTCGTTCCGGCAACAGAATGGTTCGTTCCCGAAGCGCGTAGCGGCGTTTCAGGTCTGTGGATACGTCAAGAACCATGTCAATTTCCTGCCGGGTCCAATTATCGAATGTAATCAGGTGTTTACCGCGAAAGAGTGTGCTCATTGGTTTCCTCCTTTTTCCAGCATGTAGGGAAGTGCCGCGTAAAACGCGGAGGCCTTTTCCAGATGGTCCACCGGGGTTTTTTCATTGGGCGCGTGGGCGAGCACCTCGTTGCCCGGGCCAAAACCGATGACGGGTATTTTATGTTTACCACAGATTGCCACGCCGTTGGTGGAAAATGTCCATTTGTCAATTTTCGGCTCCGAGTTAAAAAGATTTCGGTATGCGGAAGCTCCGGCTTGAACCAGCGGATGGTTTTCCGGGATTTTCCATGTGGGGAAATATTTCTCCTGGGTGAAAACGGTGCCCTTGTAGCTTTCCCGTTCATAAACCGGAATGGTGATTTCCGCGCCTTCAGGGAGAAATTCAGCCAGTTCCGCCGTTGCGGTTTCTTTCGTTTCGCCCCAGGTCAACCTGCGGTCGAGGTAAAGGCGGCAGTAATCGGACACGGAGCAAAGGGATGGCGAGGAAGATTCACACAGAGAGGCGGTTACGCTGCCTTTTCCAAGAAATTCATCGGATTTTAGGCGTTTATGGAGTTTTTCCACCTCCAGCGCGAAGCGGGCGGCTTTGTAAATGGCATTGTCGCCCCGTTCCGGCTCAGAACCATGGCAGGACACCCCGTGAAAATGAATTTCAAACTCCATTCTGCCTCTGTGTCCCCGGTAAATGTTCAAGTTCGTCGGCTCGGTGGAGACCGCGAAATCCGGTATCAGTTTCTCTTTTTCAATCAGGTAATTCCAGCACATGCCGTCACAGTCTTCTTCCATTACTGTAAAGGTGAAATAGACGGAATATTCGCCGTCATAGCCCAGTTCTTTCAGGATTCTGCCCGCTGTAACCATGGCAGCGGCGCCGCCCTCCTGATCCGTGCTGCCCCGGCCCAGAACAAAACCGTCCTTGATTTCTCCGGAAAAAGGGTCAAAATCCCACAGCTTCCGTTCGCCGACGTCCACCGTGTCAATGTGGGCGTCAATGGCGAGGATTTTCGGGCCATGCCCCACCCGGCCGATAAGGTTGCCAAGTCTATCCACACGAACCTCGTCAAAACCGGCTTCCCGACATTGACGGGCAATTTCCTGAATCACTGATTTTTCTTCACAACTGAGTGAGGGGATTTTAATCATAGCGGACAAGTTTTTTGCTGTTTTGTCCCTGTAGTTTGCCGCTTTTTCCCGAATCTCTGCTATTCTATTCACTGTTACCTCCCCAAATCCGATTTATTTTCTATTGAATCCGTTTTAAAAGATTTTCCATTGAATAGCGCCAATGCTCTTCCAGAATGGGTACTGCGGCCGGCAGCCCTTTTTCCTCAATAATTTTAAGGAGACGCGCATGGTCGCTGACGGAGTGGGACATTAGTTCTGTGTCCCGCATGTAGCCGAATTCATACCGCCGCACAACTGCTTTCAGTTCAGCGATGGCATCTTTCATCCGTCTGTTTTCGTACCGCGAAAGAAGGACTTCGTGCCACTGTTCATCAAGGGCGATTCGTTTCTCGATCCGGTCCCGGCTGTTTTCAAGGGCTTCGTTGATGCGATGGAGCCGGGAAAGGGTGGCGGTGGGAAGTTCGGGGGATTCTCGAAGGGCCATGCATTCCAGAGCCCAGACCATGGGGTAGGTACCCCGTACCACATCGGCAGTCATCTCACTGACCACAAAGCCGCGATGATGCAGATTTACAAGGAGGCCCTGACGGGAAAGTCGAAGCAGGGCTTCCCTTACCGGTGTGCGGCTGACACCCATGTCCTCGGATATTCCGGTATCGCGCACCGGTGCGCCCGGGGCGAGTTCCCCGGTGACAATCCGGTTAAGTAAATCTTTATAAACAATTTGTCGTAACGGTTCTGGCCGAATCCCATCTCTCATGGCTGAAATTGTATACAAAATACAAAATACAGTCAATAATTTTTTTCAAAAAAGCACAAAAAATGTGAAAGTGGAAAAATCAGGGAATGGTCTTGCGGCGCAATGCGCCGAATGTTAAATGCTAAATGAAAGAAAATCAGGGAGTTGGCAATAACAGTGCAAGTATGTGAGTGGAGAAAAATCAAAGAGCCTGTCTTTTCTGAACCCTGTCACCTGTCAATACTTACTCATTTCAACCTTGCCTTTTACTCAAGCTGGCCTTTTGTCACCCATTACCCATTACCCATTTTCATAATTGCCCGATACACCATGTTGTGGGCAATTATGATTTTGTAACCATTCTATTCCAACGGGTGTACCTTTTTCAGGGCAAGCCGGGAAGCAGCAGTCCGTTAAAGAGCAATTTGTATGTACCGGGAGTGGATGCGCGGAACTGGGGATTGAAGCCGTAGAGTACCAGCTGTCCCTTTCCCTTTTTCAGCCAGATCATGGCTGGATGAAATGCAAGTGCGCTTTCTCCTTCCAGGTACCCGCTGACGAGAAGGTGACTCCGTGGATAGAATCCGACGACTCGTCGGTCCATGTCCTGAATGGGGATGGTGGTTCTGAAAACCGGGGTCCCTCTGGAGAAGACGGCCGTTTCCGCAGGCATTCCCCATGTCAACGGGTGAGGATGGATCAGTTCCATCTTCAGCAGGGAACCGGGTACATAGAGCCCCTGACTTCGGGCGGATTTGGAGAGGTCCCGAACCGGCAGCCTGAAGGATTCGCTTTTCGGCTTTTCTTTTTTCTTTGTCTTTTTCCTTTTGTGACCCCGGAGTTCCAGCGGAAGCTTCAGATTCCCCGTGAACAGCCCGGTAGAGCTCCTCCAGGATAGGATAATACCGCCGGAATTGAGGAAGCTGATAACATTCATTTTCCCCTTTTCTCCCATGCCTTTTCGGTACTTTTTCGGGAGATTGATGGGCATGTATCCGCTTTTCCCCTTATAGGAACCGGAAAGGAGAACATCCTTATTGGCATCCGGGAATACCAGCACATCAAAGGACTTGAGATCGACTTTTTCAAGGTCTGCGGGATGAAGAACCGTATAGGGAATGTGATACTGATCAAAGATAAAGCGGGTCCATCCGGCATCCATGTCGTGACGCCAGGTCTCAATCAGGCCGATCCGTCGTTTTGTGATTGTGGTTGTTAATACATCCGGCCGTGTTTTCAGTATTGCCGGAGAGATTTTGAGAGATTGGACCAGTTCGGCCAGTTTTTTGCTGCTTTTGGCATCGTTCACCAGCAGAAAACTGCCTGCCGGAAGGGTCGTGTTGTTTTGAATAGCCGATGCTGTCAACCTCAGGACTGGAATTCCGGCATCCAGAGCAGCAAAAGCTGCCTCATAACTATCATTAAAGTTGGCGGAAAGCCCCAGTGCAAAGAACTTGGCGGGAAGGGCGGGAGATGTATTCTGCACCAATGCATCCTTCAATTCTGCCATACTGCCTTTCAAGATGTCCGGGCTGCTGGTAACTGTGAACGAAGTAAGTCCCCGATGAAGGGGTAGAGACCAGCTTGTGATGTCATAGGGCTGAATGACCTTTCCCCCCGGCGTATAGTGACGAACAGGGTAAACCTGCTTTTCCATTACTTCCTTGATAAAGGAACGGTAGGGCTGGGCCAGCGGCACAACTACGTCTCCCTTTCGATACTGACGTGTTCCGTCCAGTTTATCTTCCGTCAATCTGTAGATTCGAATGCCGTGTAGATGGAGCAGATCCACCAGATCGGCAAGGGCACCAGGGTCGTATTGAATTGCCGGAAGAACATAGGCGTATGGTGGCTCTGTCATACCCTTCTTGACTTCTCTGCGGCACATGTTATTGCGGAATTTCAGGATGGCTGTCCGGTTGGCGGCAGCGGTGTTCAAAATGGATCGCATGGATGACAGCTCATAGTTGACAATATTGCGGAGGTGCCACCATCCGCCGGGCCAGGGCTCGGGCATATTGACACTTTTCTTATATTCTGAGAGCCCTTTTCCCCACGCTCTCAGCTCTGTGGGCTCCACAAAGACCGGTGTTGCCTTCCGGCAACTGGCATTTTCCGTAAGAAAACTGATTACATTTTTCCACAAAGCTGTTTCGGTGGAACCGGGCCAGTAATTATCAAATTCCCAATGGCTGACCACACCCTTGAGCCCATCTGCAGTCATATCCCTTGATAAATCCGCTCCAAAAACCTTCATCCAGTTCCAGAGGCCCGCGTCAATGTTTTCAGCGATGGGGTCGTGGTTTTCAGGAACAAAAAACCGGGGTCCTGATGATCCCATCTGGTGCTTTTCCACCATAACCTGTGGGTACCACTCGGTGGAATAGATTCTGGCAATTACCCGGGTATCCTTCTGCGTGAGGGTGACAAAATCACGGTTGTTATCGTGGCCCACGTACTTATGGTACACACCTGGCAGTGAAGACCCCTCGTATTTTGTCCCCAGTGTTTTCCGGTACCAGTTCACCACCATATCCATTCCGTCCGGGTTGTGGCAGGGGACAACCATGAGCACAACGTTTTTCAGTGCCTTCAGGGTGCCGGGGTCCGTTGTGGTGGCCATCTGATAGGCAAACAGGGGGAAGGCCTGGCTTGGGCCGACTTCGTTCGAATGCATAGAGAGCGTTTCCAGCAGGAATACCCGTCCGTTTTCGATTGCCTTTTTCCGCTCGGTATCGGACAGGGAGGGTTCCAGTGCCAGTTTGCGGTTGATTTCTTTCAACGCATTCAGGTTGCGAATATTTTCAGGGGATGAGATGAAGCACAGGTACATGGGTTTCCCCATGGGGCTTTCTCCTTCCTTTTTCAGCAGGATTCGATCCGAGTTTGCTGACAGTTTTTGAAGATAGTTGATTTGTTCCTCATAGGTCATCAGTTTCCGGTCCGCACCGGGAGTGTAGCCGAAATGACTTTCCGGTGTGGGAAGATTGGGTGCGCTTAGTCCGGGAAAACCCGGTATCAGGAAAAGAACGAATACGATGGGGAGATACAGAAAACGCTTCATGTCGCCTCCAATGCTTTAATGGTTGAACAGATTATATCACGAGAATATGGAGCATATAAATTCGACAGATTGGAGATAGTGCAACCGGGACGGCGGCAACAAAACAGTACCGGGAGAGGTTATTGATCGCGGACTTCTTTCAATTCAGTCTTTAATTCTATCAGAATTCGTCTGAGTTCGGCCTCATGGCCTTTTTCCTGTTCCGCAAGATCGGAAAAGAGCTTCCGTGAAGAATCACTGAATGCCTTTCTGGCTGCCTGAAGGTAAAATTCCCTTGCGGAGATTTCCCGGGGAATTGCCAGCAGGACCACCTGGATCATCTCTTCCAGTTCTTTAATTCTTTGTTTGTCCATGTTTACCACCCTTTTTATCTTAGGCGAATGCCGGTTAGTATCAGGAAGGCCAGGTTATCTTGCCGCCATTGAATGCCACGATAGTCAGAGCCGGGACATTCAGGAAAACCAGCGCAGAATAGGTCAAAGACAACGGTGAAGTGCCAGTCGATATCTGCGGATGGAGAAAGCGGAGGATACAGCCGGTGACTCCAAATACCAGCATAACAATCGAAAAAATGATTTTCATCCGGAAGATGTGGGTCAGTGTCATTTGATAATTCACCCACCAGCTGAACAGACCTGACAGTGCTGCCGGAACAGTGGTCAACGTACCGCCGAGAAAGGCGTAGAACGCGGCATGCTCGAAGGACGGAACCCTGAAAATAAGGTACAAAAGCTGCATGAAAGCGGCAAAGTAATAAAGGCCCATGGGGTAGTGAAGAGTGACCGGGTGGGGGTGAAAGCGCCGGTACCAGTCACGAAGAACGTCCATACGGTCAATGGTAATGTCTTCAGCCACTTCGTCGTCCAAAGTGCCCACAACCTTACATTTCTGCAGCACTTCCTCGGCGTGGGGAGCCATGGACATGAAGTCGGTCAGATCCCCCCCCGCATGATGGCGGTTGACATGAGTGCCATTTTTCCATAGTCGGCTGCCAGTGATGTCGTACACCTTTCCCTTGTAGGCAAAATAAATGGGCCGACCGTCCTTGCCGTCATAGTTCTTGAGATCCTCCCTTTTCAAAATACCCCCTGATCCAGAGATTCTATCGTGCTTGCTGAATATCATTATCCGTTTGCGGGCTTCTTTTGTCAAGGAACGCCCGGGATGAAGTATTTGCTGATGAAAACAGGCAAGTGAACCGGGAGAAAACTGATTCAATTTACTCGGTGTTCTCAGAGGGGGGCCGGGCAATAAAAAAATCAGGTATAAAAGTGGTATTTGTTGTTTAAAGCGCTGATTTTGCGTTTTATAATGCCCGGCAAGTTTGCAGAATTTCAGGAGGAACAAAAAGTGCAAGTGCTTAAAAACAAAGTATTTTCTGTTAGGCTGGATGGATGTAAACGGCCTTGCAGAGTCTATGATGTTCTCTGCCAGTACCTGGATGTGCCCCATCGGGGCGAGATTATCCTGGAAATGGAGCAATATGTTGCCGAAGACCTTCAGGAGATGGCAGGAAGCGAGGACAAATATGACGCGGAAATCCGCCGCATTTCCTCCGAACTGGCAGACATGATTATTGAGAAAGCAGCAGACTACGACTACTTATGGGTTACCTACTGAAAGAATCCGAATTGAGGCAAAGAAACAGTACTTTGTTTTTTCTTTTGTTATAGCTCTTTGTGACTTGGAAGAATAGGGTATAATGCGAGCATGAATTCAGTGGGAGGAAGCATGAAACGAAACAGTTTGATTTTGATTATCGCCATCATTGTTCTTGGGCTGGTGGGATGCAGTAAAGGTAACCAGGAAGCGGTAAATAAATTCAATACGAATCTCCAGAAAATACGGAGCGATTTTCAGACGACCGTAAAGGCGGTTAAGAGCCGGGAAGAATATCAGAAAGCAGTCAGCGACCGGAACCAGGCACTCAATACCCTGCTGCAGAAAAATAAAGATGAAGAAAGTGATGAAATTGAGCTGTTGCGTGTTAAAGCCCTGATGCTCGCAAACAAGGTGGATGAGGCGGGCAAAAAAATAGAAGCCCTTCTCAAGGGAAACAATGAGGGGATCAAACCCCGGGTGAAAGCAGAGAAGGTTGGCCTCCTCCTGGCAAAAAAAGACAAGGATGGCGCATACAAACTGTTCCGGGAAGTGGAAGCGTCCATGAAGGCAGGGGACCAGCTCTACGAGGATTACCTGAATTTCGCGTTTTACGCGCCCACCCAGGAAGCAAAAACCGAGTACGCGAAAAAGTTTCTGGCAGTTAAAGAGCTTCCGGTTTATCTGAAACAATATGTGGGTTATGTCTATCAGGATCTTGCTTTCCAGGCAAAGGATGCCGGGAACATGGACAAAGCCCGTGAAATTATCAAGACAGCATTGACGAAAACCACTGATGACCGGAGCAAGAAAAGCCTTGAATCTCAGTTGAAGATGCTGGATATGATTGGAAAGCCGGCAACGGAACTGAAAGCGGCTAAATGGCTGAACAGTAAAAAGCTGACTTTGAAAAAATTGAAAGGGAAAGTAGTACTCATTGACTTCTGGGCGACTTGGTGCCCGCCCTGCCGACAGGTGATTCCTGTGCTTGCCGCCTCTTATGACGCGTTGAAGGACAAGGGCCTT
>JAADJC010000116.1:0-3110 GCA_013151025.1 Acidobacteriota bacterium | reverse complement strand
ATGGGATATACCAAATACTACGGGTTTTACCGGGATGGACAGAAGACGGTCGGGAAAGTAGATGTTGCGAAGGAACTGGAGCTGACAAAGGGATTTCTCAAACGGTTCAAGATGACCTATCCTGTGGCGATTGCCAATGATGACAAGGGATTTACCGATTACGGTATTGAGAGCATCCCCACCTTGTTTTTTATCAACCGCAAGGGTGTGATTGTGGATGTAGAAATGGGTTCCGGAAACCCCAATAAACTGAAAGCAAAGATTGAGAGCCTGGTAAACGCGTAAAGGAATTATAGTTGTAAAGAAAGGCCCCTTCGCATGAAGGGGCCTTTCTTAGTTTTGGCGAGGGAATGCTGCTATTCTTCTTTTGCTGTGGAAGCCTTGAAAATACAATACATCGGGCAGAAATGGATAAATCCCGTAATCAAAGGGATCACTCCGATTGCGCCCCACCAGTTTTTGTAATAAAACCCCAGGCCGATTATAATGATACCGACGATTACCCTGAACCAGCTGTCCGGTTTGCCCACGTTCTTTTTCATAAGAACCTCCTTAGATTTAAGACTGGTGAATGGAAAGCGCTGGCTTAATGAAGTCCGTTCATGGCGCCTAATGCAACAATCACGATTATGAAAACCGGATACATTACCAGTAAAACAATCATCATTATACCAATAAATTTCCAGAAGGATTTTTGTTTGGCAAGGGCGGTTTCCATGCCGCCGACAATATCGCCTTTTTTCATTCGAACCACAGCGCCGGCGGTATTCCAGAGGTAGAGGGAGGGGAAGATATACAAAATGGCAATAATTACGTACAGAGCAGATATGGCAATTATCATACCGGCAGGCGTGTTGCCACCCAGACCTCCGGCGAAGAGGCTGATCCCCAGCATGCCGGCAGCGGCAATGATCATCAGGCCCACTGAAATGAACCCCATTACTGACAGAAATCGGGTCCACGGCCCAATCCCCTTCACGGATTCAATCATTGCCCCTGTGATGACCGGCGGTTTTTTGTCTGCATTCGTCATGGTTTCCTTTCGGATGCTGTCGAGTTTTTGATCAATCTTACCGGCAACTTTCTGTTCGTCTTCCATTGTGCCCTCCTAAGATTCAGGGGGTTAATAATTTTCCGGCAATGCGGTTTACATTTCCGGCAATTTCATTTTCATTCATTCCTGTAAGGTTTCCATTTCGAACCACAACCTTGCCGTTCACGATGGTATAGGCAGTTTCATGGGAAAAGCCGGTGAACAAAACAGCCGCGACCGGGTCGGAAAGCGATCCTGCATATTGGAATTGCTTCATATCAAACAGCGCAAGGTCCGCCCCATATCCGGGCTCAATCCGGCCGATCCGGTCAAATCCCAGAAGCTCCGCGCCTCCCTGGATAGCCAGTTTAAGTGTTTCCCTTGCGGTGAGGGCGTCCGCGCCGTACTTGACCCGCTGCAACAGCATGGCGTTTCTCGCTTCTCCCAGCATATCTGAGGCGTCGTTTGAAGCGGAGCCGTCCACCCCGATTCCCACCCGGATACCGAGATCCATCATTTCCCGAATCCGGGCGATACCGGAGCCAAGGCGCATATTGGAGCTGGGGCAGTGGGCGACACCGGTGCCGGTCTCCGCGAGCACGTGGAGTTCATCGTCGTTAAACCAGATTCCGTGGGCGTAAAATACATTGGGTCCTGTCCAGCCCCATTCCTGCATGGCGGCCAGTGGCCGTTTTCCGTAAGTGGAAAGACAATAGTCTTCCTCGTCGACGGTTTCACAGAGATGGGTGTGGATCGGCACGTCAAGTTCCCGGCCCATTTCGGCGGTTTTCACCATCACATGTTCTTCAACAGAAAAGGGGCTGCAGGGGGCCAGGATGACTCGCCTCATGGAAAGAGGAGCCGCATCGTTGAATTCATTCACTACCCGGTACATATCGTCAATGACCTGCTTTGGCGTCTGCACCACATGATCCGGGGGCAGGCCTCCCTGACTTTTTCCCCGGGTCATGGAGCCCCTGGTGGGGGCGAAGCGGATCCCGGTCTTATCCGCAGCCTCAAACTGGGTTGCCATGACATCGCCGTCAAAATCCTTCGGGTAGAGATACATGTGATCGGTGCTACAGGTACATCCAGTCTTCAGAAGTTCCGCAGTGGCAAGGGCAGTGGACCAGTACACTGCTTCCCGATTCAGTTTGCCCCAGATGGGGTAGAGGTACACGAGCCAGTCGAATAGCTTGGCGTTCTGGGCGCCGGGCAGGTTCCGGGTAAGAGTCTGATAGAAATGGTGATGGGTATTGACCATGCCGGGAATCACCAGCATTCGGGACGCGTCAATGATTTCGGCAGTGTTTTCCTCTTCCGGTGTCAGGGAAATATTCTCCCTTATTTTTTCTATCCGGTTGTCCCGAATCAGGATATCCATTCCCTTTAATTCTTCGTTTTTATCGTTGAAGGTGGCAATCATGTAACAGTTTTTCAGAAGAATCAAAGCAAGCTCCTTATGTCTTTTTCTGATAAGATAATACCACATCTGTGGACGCGGCGCGAAGCGCCGAAACAGTGCGAGTGAAAGTGCGTGTGCGTGAGGGAGAGGGGTTCTCTCATTCACTTACACTCGCCATTCACTGCCTGCAAGTTTGGGACCTGGTCCCATCCCTAAAGCCTGAGTTTGAGTTCAGAGCAGGGCAAAGGATTGAACATTTCACGTCAACAGCAAACGGGCCGCCAATTGGCGGCCCGTTCTCTTTACATGGCAGATAACAGAACGACGCGTTTTACTCTCTGGCACCAATGGCGCTCATCCAGCTCCGTTCGGTGTCACCGGACACCGAAACGGCAGCCAGGCCCACGTTGGATGTGAACCGGACATAGTCTCCCGCTTCCATGTCAGACAGGGAAAAGAGGTCGCCTACGACCGCTGCGGAACGGCTCATAGGCGGGATATCTACCTTGTTTGTGGCTTTCACCACACCGTCCATGCCCACCAGTTCCAGTGTCAGCAGGGCGGTCTCGTTGTTTGGATTTGCGAATGCCAGTCCCGTCCAATTGCCGCTATCCGTTTCCAATAGCGGGAACACACCTCTTTTTGCTGTGGCGCCCATTAACGGGAACCCGC
>JAADJC010000028.1 GCA_013151025.1 Acidobacteriota bacterium | reverse complement strand
TTCGGGTCTTCCCGGCACCGGGGCTGGAAATTTTCTGTGATGAAATTCAAGATTTTCTGGAAGAGGCTGAACCCTCGTCTCTGAGAGGACGAAAACCTCTTCTGGAAGGGTCGTTTCAGGGCAGGGATTGTCTCCTTCGCTGGTTTCATCACGGGGGCATTCTTCGCAACGTCTTACGGGGGTGCTATATCGGTTCCCTTTCCCGTGCAGTTCGGGAGCTCAGGCTGCTGGCCACACTGGAAGAACAGGGATTACCGGTAGTGGTACCGGTGTTTGCCCTGACCGAAACCAGGACAATCGGATATCGTCAGGCCATTGTAACTGTACGTCTGAAAGATGCAAAAGACCTTGCCACACTGGACAGCATGGAACCAGGTGAGCTTTTTTCACTGGTGAAACTGTTGGAGCGTTTTTTTGATGCTGGACTCTATCACCCCGACCTCAATATTAAAAATATTCTTATCCGGCCGGATTTTGGGAATTTTTTTCTGCTGGATTTTGATAAGGCCGTAGTGTTGCCGGGGCCATTGGCCCCATCGGAACGAGCACATACGTATTCAAGGTTGTTCCGTTCCTTTGACAAATTGGGAAAACTGCATTTCTGGGACAACTTTTCGTTTGAAGGAGTTCCGGAATATGTGAAGGAATCAATGATAAATTACCGGAAAATTCGCGGAATTCGTGCTTTTTTCTGGAAGCTGAACCAAAAATAGGATAGTGTAGTCAAGACTTATTTTAAGAGAGGTGAGCCATGCAGGTACCCCTTCTGGACTTGAAGATTCAATATAGAGCGTTAAAGGATGAAATCGAACCCAAAATAAAAGACATCTGCGATCGTCAGTATTTTGTTCTCGGCCCGGATGTTGTTTCCTTTGAAGAAAAAACGGCGGAATACTGCGGCACTGCCCATGCCGTTGGCTGCGCCAGCGGTTCCGACGCGCTGGTACTGGCGCTGATGGCGGTGGACGTAACACGGGATGTGGAAGTGCTGACCACGCCCTACACATTTTTTGCGACGGCTGGTGCCATTGCCCGGATTTGTGCCGTTCCGGTTTTTCTCGACATCGACCCGGTAAGCTACAACCTGGATCCTGAAAGACTCCGGGCATTTTTATCCGAATCAGCAGAAAAAAGGGATGGCGTGGTGTATAACCAGAGAACGGGCCGTCGCATTGGCGCCATTTTGCCGGTACACCTCTACGGCCAGACAGCCGACATGAAACAAATTTTGTCCATAGCGGAGGAATACGGCATTCCTGTCGTAGAAGACGCGGCTCAGTCCATTGGTTCCATGGACGGAAACCTGAAAAAGAAAGCAGGAAATATGGGGAAAATCGGATGTTTCTCCTTCTTTCCCAGCAAAAATCTCGGGGCTTTCGGAGATGGCGGCGCATTGTCCACCAACGATGAAAACATTGCCAACCGGCTGAAATCGTTGAGAATGCACGGAGAATCCACCCGCTACCACCACAACGAAGTGGGATTCAACTCAAGGTTGGACGCCCTGCAGGCGGCAGTGCTGGAAATCAAGCTAAAATACCTTGATGGCTGGACAGCGGGCAGGCAGAAAAATGCCGCTTACTACAACGAAGCATTTGAAAACGCCGGTTGTGACGGAATCCTCGCCACACCGAAAGCCGTAAATGAAAACCACCACATCTACAACCAGTATATTTTGCGGGTGAAAGATCGGGATAAACTGGTGGATTACCTCCGGGAGCTGGGCATCGGTTGTGCCATCTACTACCCGGTTCCGCTTCATCTCCAGAAGTGCTTCGAATATCTGGGATACCGGGAAGGGGATTTCCCGGAAGCGGAAAAAGCGGCCAATGAAACCATTGCATTGCCCATCTACCCGGAATTGACCACAGAACAGAAAGACGCCGTCATCAAGGAAATCCTGGACTTCTATCGGTAATCATTAAGCAAATTGAATAAAAAAAGGCCCGCCGAAAGGCGGGTTTCTTTGTCTGGTGTGTCTCTGTTCTTTCCTCTCTGATTTTTCTTTCCCTCGCGTAGCACTTGTTTCAGATTATTGTTCGTTTGGCTCATATTAAATGGCGGATTATACACAATCTCTATAACAGGGGAATAAGTGGTGTTTGGTTAATCACAAGACCAATGTTTGCCAAGCATTTCTTCGGTATTTCTCTTGACAACAATAAGTTGGGAGAATACCATTCTGAATATGAATGAAGACTATTCCCGGACAATGGATGGCAGTGACAGGTGAATTCACAGCACTTTTGGGACTTGATCGACACGTGGGGGAAATGAAGATAACTTTTAGTTAGATTTAAGGATTTGTCTGCGACAAAAGGAGAGTTTGCGGAATTATAAGTTTAGCTGTGAAAATACCGACAAGGTATCAGGTAGAAGTTAAATGTATAATTTAGAAATTTCGTGCAGTAATCTGGGCAATTGGAGAACAAACTTTTTATGACATCTTATTTACTTAAGGAGAAAGTATAGTGAAGAATTGTTTTTTAAAGTCAATTGTGGCTGTTAGTTGTTTATTGGCTCTTACCAGTGGAACTGTTCTTGCCGGCGGCAGTAAAACAGCCAAACCAAGTCCAGATGAAGCGATAGCCATGCTGAAGGCAGGTAATGAACGTTTTGTTACCGGTAAAGCTACTCACCCCCATGCAGACGCTGGCCGTCTGGCACTTGCGGGTAAAGAAAATCAGGGAGATCACGCTTATGCGACAGTAATCACCTGTTCAGATTCCAGGGTTCCGGTTGAGATTCTGTTTGATGCCGGTGTTATGGATATTTTTGTTATTCGTGTTGCCGGGAATGTTCTGGATGTTGATGAGATAGGATCTGTTGAATATGGCTTGGCCCATGTAAATACGTCTGTATTGGTTGTACTTGGCCATACTCAGTGTGGTGCAGTAACCGCAGTTACAAATGCTGTTCAGGGTCACGGTCATCAATTGGAAAGAAATATTCCACCTTTGATTGATAACATCATTCCGGCAGTGAAAAAAGCAATTGCAGACCATCCAAAAGCCCACGGTGCTGAGGTAATTCCCTATGCAATTGAGGAGAATGTCTGGCAAGGAATTGAGGATCTGTTTATGGGAAGTCCTATTTCTCGTGATCTCGTGAATGCAGGGAAAGTTAAAGTTGTTGGAGCCATCTATGATGTATCAAATGGTAAAATTAGTTGGTTGTCTGAAGCAAAATCTGCCGAAATCCTGAAAAAAGTTGAAGCAAATCCAAAAAGAGCCATGGAAGCAATGGCAAAATAATTTTGCCTATAATTGTAACAAAAATGGCTGATAATTGCCTAACACTCGCATTAAAGAGATGACAAACAGTACGGTGGTTTTTCGAAGTCTGTGCTCCGATTGAAGTCTGGTGGTAATTCGTGTTTTCTATCCCACATGTTTGCCGTCCCTTATGCGTGCCGTTATACAACGAGCAAGTGAATATATTTTGGAGAAAAAATGATTTTTGTAGATAAACCATTCGTGTCTGATTTTTTAAAAGCAACAATTGAAAAAAACGGTTTTCCTGTT
>JAADJC010000063.1 GCA_013151025.1 Acidobacteriota bacterium | reverse complement strand
GCGTTCAGAGAAGTAATCTGATTGAAACTGCAAACAAAAAAATTCAGATCGCTGAGCGACGAAAGTCCCGGAACGGATGACAGATTGTTAGAACTGCAGTCCAGAGCCTGCAGATGGGGAAGTGCCGATAGATTGTAGATGCTGTCAATCTGATTGGACGAAAAACGGAGATTAGTGATGCTGGTCGCCGACGCTGTCAGGTCCGGTAGCGTTGTGAATTGGTTTCCATCAATCATCAGGAACTGCAGACCGGTGAGTGAAGAGATGCCCGGCACTTCACTCAAATGATTATACCTGACCCAGAGCGTTTGCAGGGCTGTCATGGCGGAGACGTCTGGAATGGTCTCCAGCTGGTTGTTGTCCAGGTAAACGTAGAACATGCCCACCAGTGGATCGAAGCTATCTATGCGAACAATATGATTGTTCGGTGCTTTCAGAATACGCAGGTGCGACATGCCGAGCATGTTCGGCAACCAGCTGAGGTTTTCCTTCTGGCAGACCAGAGTATCCAGATTCTTGAAGTTGGCGATGCCCGTGATATCCTTGATTTTGCCGTGCCAGGGGTTGTTGACTCCGGTATCAATTTCGGTCACAAGATCCCGCTCCGCAACAGAGATTACCCCATCACTATCCGCGTCAAAATTGGCCAGCAGGTAGGCGTCGAAGGCGGGATCCCATGCCCCGGACTCGGTTTCCCTGTACAGGGCGGCACCCTGGAAGAATATATGGCGGTCCTGTGCCGTGTTCCCGGTGATGGAAATAGGGGCTGTGATGGGCTGAGCGGAACGGACCAGCACCATGTCAATGCCCGCGTAATTCACTCCCGGCCAGATGTTGCTGGATAGGTCCACGAACTTAGTGTGCGGCGCCAGTTTTTTACTGAACGTGCCCAGCAGGATACCGTTCTGGTAAGCGTCAATGGCGATGGCGGTCTCATCATCGCTGGAATTGGCCACGGCGATACCAAACCACTGGAACCAGTTGTGGACGGAGTTCGGCAGGAGCCATTCCTTTCCCGTGGTAGATGTCAGTATAAAATCACTGATGGATTCGGAGTCCTGGTACTGATAACTCAATTTGACCCGCACCGATGAATTGACGGTGACAGACGCTGTGCCCTCATAGTCAAAGTCTGTGCCCGCCGCCAGCGCAAGAGAACCCCGTGCCGGTACGGCAAATGTCACGCCGGCCCGATCCACGCTGCCGTCACTTTTCCAGCTGTTCAGGGTCAGCGTTTCTTCTGTGCCGGAGGTGTTGATGGCGGTAACAGTGGTGTGCCAGTTGGATTCCGCCACATGGGGAACCGTATAGGTTCGGGGAAAGACAAATATGCCGGTGGCATAGGTAGAGCCGAGGAAGAACAGGTGCCGGTCCTGTGCAGTGTTGCCGATAATGGCGACCGGCGGCGGAATCATAATGTCCGATTCAATGGTCACCATGTCAATGTCCGGGTAATTCAGCCCCGTGAAGAAACCGGAACTGACATCCACATATTTGCCGTTTGGGAGAACGTCGATAGCGACATTTCCCACCTCAATACCATCTTTGTATGCGGTCATCAGGACCCGGGCCGTGCCTGTGTTGAAGTTGGCAATGGCGAATCCCAGCCAGTCCATGTGAGAAAGGTAGGGATTGGGGATGACCCATTGCCTTGCCGAAGCACCGCTCGGATCGGTTTTCGGCAGAATGAACTCTGCCAGTGAATGGGAATCGCCGTAGCGGTAAGAAAGTTTGACCCGGACCGGGGCGTCAATTTCAGCTTCAATTTCGGCCACACCGTTATGGCCGAACAAGGTGTTGTCAAAAGCAGAGGACCCATTGGCAGGGACAGCCAGATCACTGAAAGTGGTTTCCGGTTCTCCTGGATGTGCCCAGTAGTGAAGGGTGACAGTCTGATCTGTCAATCCGTCGTTGTACACCGTAATGGTGGTGGTCCACCCTTCTTCGGCTATGTGGTTGACAAGGTAATAATCCTGGGAAAACCCTGAAATACCAAGAATGAATAAAAGAGAGACAAATAACGCACGTTTCATGATAAAACTCCTAACCGAAATGAATATCAATAAAATAGCTAATTCACGGGGCCACGTCAAGAATTCAGTCAGATTTTGTGTCTTAAGTCACAATGTTAAAATGTTTTGGTTTAGGCGGACGTTGTTTTCGACCGCATTGAATCCTTTTTACAGTGAATTACTTGAAAAAATGTGGCGAGTATGCAATTGTAATCCACAGAAAAGAATCCGAAGGCAGGGGGGATGTTGAGCAAAGCAGAAGGAGAAAACGGGAAAACCGGGGCATCCGACATTCAACCCCCGAATTCGCCGCACTTTGATCCAAAGCAGTGGGTGGAGAAACATGGTGATTATCTGTATCGCTTTGCGTTGCTGCGGGTACACAATCCCCAGATTGCCGAAGACATGGTTCAGGAAACATTCCTTGCGGCGCTGAAATCCAATGCGAACTTTGAAGGGCGAAGCTCCGAGAGAACCTGGCTCACCGGTATTCTGAAAAACAAGATAATTGACCATTATCGAAAGAACGTGCGCACCGCCGGGTTTTCAGAGACGCTCAGTGCCGAAGATGTGCTACAATTTGGGACATGAGAAAGATTGTTTTTCTGCTGGTTTTGTTGCCATTGCTGGTTGGGTGCCATCGCAAGCCATATTACGCCAATCCCATTACGGTTGTGTTGAACACGGCCAGTTCGCTGAAGGGGACACCGTACCGGTACGGGGGGCGGTCACCCCGGGGGTTTGACTGTTCCGGATTTGCCTGGTATTGCTACGACAGGGCCGGGATTGTGATTCCCACTACCACAAAGTTACAGCGGCAGTCGGGGAAGAAGGTGGCCCGATCCCTGAAGTTCTCGAAGTTAGAGCCGGGAGATCTGCTGTTTTTTAAGATGAAGAAGATTTTCGGCCATCCGAATCATGTGGGGATTTATGCGGGGCACAGGCAGATGCTCCACGCATCTTCTTCACGGGGAGTGGTGCTGGAGAATCTGGACAACCATTTCTGGAAGAAGCATTTTGCTTATGCGAGGAGGATTGTAAAGTGAGTTTAACGGAGAGAATTCGTGAAGATATGAAGACCGCCATGAAAGCGAAGGACAAGGCCCGCCTCGGGACACTGAGGATGCTGCTTTCGGATGTGAAGAAGAAGCAGATTGATTCCGGTGCAGGGGCGGCTGCCGAAATGGAGGATGCGGACCTGATTTGTATGATCCAGAGCGCGGTGAAGAGCCGGGAGGATTCGGTAACTGCTTATCGGAACGGCGGCCGGGAGGACCTCGCAGCGAAGGAAGAGGCGGAAATCATGGTGTTGCGGGCCTACCTGCCGCAACCCCTGTCGGAAGACGAATTGACGGCACTGGCAAAGGATGTCATTGCGGAAAGCGGCGCGGCGTCCCTCCGGGATATGGGCCGGGTAATGAAGGAGATTCAGGCGAAAGCGGCGGGTCGTGTGGACGGCAAGGCGGCAAGCGAAGTGGTCCGGCGCCTGTTGTCCTGATATGGGCACATTTTTCTTCGTTTCCACACCCATTGGAAATCTGAAAGACATTTCCTTTCGCGCGGTGGAGGTTTTGCGGGCCAGCGACGTGATTTTCTGCGAGGATANNCCCGCCACAGCCTGAAGCTACTGCGACACTACGGCATTGAAAAGCACCTGGAGTCCTTTCACGATTTCAGTGACGAAGGCCGCCTGGAGAAAATTCGGGTATTGCTGGATGAAGGGAAAACCCTCAGTTATATTTCCGATGCCGGAACACCGCTTCTGTCCGACCCGGGATTCGAAATTGTCCGGTTTTTCAAAGAGCATGATATTGAGTATGATGTCATTCCCGGCGCCAGCGCGTTGCTGCCTGCACTCCAGCTTTCCGGAATGCCCACAGACCGTTTTTTCTTTGCCGGCTTTCTGCCGCGTAAAGTAAGCGAGATTAGGCAAATGCTGATGTCACTGGAACACGTTTCTGCCACGCTGGTTTTTTATCAGTCTCCAAAAAGAATTCATCGTTCCCTGTCGGAAATGGCGGTGGTTTGGCCCAACCGCGCGGTGGCCGTGGTGAAAGAAGTGACCAAGCTTTATCAGCAGGTGAAGCGGGGATACCCGGGAGAGCTGGTATCCGTTTTCACCGACGGGGAGAAGGGAGAATTTGTGCTGGTAGTGGCGCCGCCGGATGTGGAAGGGGTAGATAAGGATACGGTGGATATCCGCCGCGAGTTTCGACTGCTCCTTGACTGTGATATTCCCAGAAAGCAGGCTGCCCGCTTTCTCGCAAAAAAATACAAACTCAATGGCAAGGAGCTTTACCGCCAGTCTCTGGACTGGTAGGAAGAGCAGATTGAGAGCAGAGGGAATTTCACTGCTGAGGCCGCAGTGAGCGCAGAGCAGAAAGAGATGGGAACTTAACACAAGGGCTCAAAGCCACAAAGGCCAGAAAAATAATTCATAAGGTTAGGGAAATTCAGGCCATTTCTTTTCCCTCCTGTACGCTCACTTTTCTTCGTCTTTTTTGACTTTTTCAACCCTCCTACTCCAACCCCTGATCCAACTCATTCCGAGAGTGTAAACTTTATTTACCAATTGAAAAATAAAAGTCCTCAGTAATATCAGTGGGTTACAGATTTATGTGAAATATAAATTACACCGTGAGCAGGGTCCAAATGTGGGGGGGAAATGAGTGAATCCAATAAAAACACAGTACTTGTTCAACT
>JAADJC010000141.1 GCA_013151025.1 Acidobacteriota bacterium | reverse complement strand
CGCAGCCCCGACATTGGTAATGGCAATTCCTGTCCAGTTGTTTTCCCCGGTCAGCACATCCGGGAGAATGCCCCAGGTGTTGGCAACGGTGGGCAGGGCCATGCCGCAGATGCCGGCGTTATATGTGCCGTAGATTTCAATGCCGGTGATGGCCTGATCGGATTCAATGATGCCCCAGCGGGCGGTTCCCGCCTCGGAGGGGAACAGGTCGGCCATCAGCCCTTTGATTTTGGTATTGGCCGGAATGCTGAGGGATTCTGTGCCCACCACATTGCCGTTATCATCGTAGAATGTGGCGGTTGCCGCAGCCGGGCTGCTGCCGGTATTGAGCAGGGCGAACCCGGTCCAGAAAATATCGGTCTCCTCCGGCACGTGGGGGATGTACAGCGTGGTACTGCCCCGGTCCACCAGTTCTGTTGCCGCGCCATCGCTGCCGTCCTTGACGAACATCTCAAAACCGGACAGGCTGTCTGTGTTGCTGAAGGGGTCGATGGCATACACCGCCAGTTTCCCCCATGCATCCGCGACTTCTACATCCGTCGGCAGCAGGCTTTCCAGGTCGATGGTTTCCGCAGGAACAGCTGTGTTGGATTCCGTCTGTCCTCGGTTACATCCAGCATCAGCGGATTGCTGTTAGAGAGGTAGGCGTAGGTATTCCAGTAATCCACCTCTTCCGCGATATGCGGTACATAGAGTGGGCTTTTGAGCCAGGTAGAGAGTTCCGCAGTCATGTTGGCCGTATCTGTAGTGACCCTGGAGTAGAGCAGAAGGTGCCGGTCCGCCGTTGCTTGAATCGAGGTGTAGGAAAGCCCATCAAAACTGTCTGATGAAAGCGGGGCGGAGCCATTTGCCGGCACAGCGAGCGTGGTAGAGGCCAACAGTTCACCGCTTGCGTCTTTCGCATCAAGGGTAACGGTTGCGGTTTCGTTGAATTCATTGATTGCTGTGGTCTGAATCGTCGCTGCGCTGCTTTTCATTAAGTTGTTCATCTGGATCAGGCTGGGAAGTGGGATGACCATGGGTGCGGATAGCGCCACATTGATACCCCCTGTGCCGGAGCCGGTATCCAGTGTGGCGGTTGCGGTTTCCCCTTCGTCATCCGTGACGGTGACAGAAACCGAATAGTCGCCTGGGAGAATGAACCTATAGGCGAGGGTGCCGGTGGAAGTCACCACAGTGTCTGCCCGTTTTCCAGTGATATCCCAGCGGTACTGAACAATGCCGCCGCCGTCCGGGTCATGAGCCATACACGTAAAGTTCACGGTTAACGGAGCATTTCCTGCTGACCCGTCAGCCGTGAAGCTGTCAATCACCGGGGGGATGTTAGCTGAAAAGGTTACGGAGAGAGTGTGGTTGGCCTGGATGTTCACAAAAGTGTAGTGGCCGGGGGCGCCCATGCTTGTTCCGTCAACCATGACATCAGATACGTGGTAACCCACATCGGGGCTAAAGAGGAAGGTCTGGGAATCCCCGTAGTTCACAGCCATTGTTCCACTGGGGCTGATGTTACCGTTTGCCCCGGCGCTTGCTGTGAGGGTGAAAGTCTGAATGGTGAAGTTGGCAGTAATGTTCATATCCGCTACGACATTGGTTACAGTCAACGGGTTGTCGGTTCCGAGATAATCGCCGGTCCAGTCGGTAAAGTAGTAGCCGGTGTCAGGAACTGCCGTGACGGTTGAGGTATTTTGCCCATACAGCACCTGTTGGGCGTTGTTTCCGCTTATGCTGCCGTCTGCTGCTGTGATGAAATTAACACTGAGATGAACAGAATTCAGATCCCGGACAAAGAGAACCAGTCCGTCATGATCGCTGTATGTTTCCGGTGTTGTCGGGATATTTTCATAACCGGCGATTCCGTCAGCATTGGCCCGTGCGGGGACGATTGCATCCACAAAGCCGTTCATTCCCTGAGAGGTCAGTATATGATCAATGTCTTGAGCACTACCGCTGTGCACATAGGAATAGCGATTGTTTGCAGGTACATTGAGCATTTGCTCAGTGAGATCAGGAGTAATGTGGTCCACTCCGGGCAACTCAGCCCCAAGGGGGTCGAGATCGCCTTTGATGATGCCAACACTATCAACATAACCGTCGGTAAATTCGTAGGCGTTGAAGTCTCCCATTACGACCAGTCGAACGTTGGGTTCTGCGACTTGGAGGGTTTGGATGTACTGAGCGATATGGTCAGCCTGCTGCCAGCGTTTTTCCTTGACGCGGCCGGCGTCGGAGCCGTCTATTCCGATGAGTGAACGGTTGTGAACCACCAGCACTTTAATGGGAAAATTTTCTCCGTAGCCGGTATACACACCATCCAGAAGCAGCGGTGGTCGATCGTGGAGCGTGTAGGTTACGGTGTTGTAAACGAAAGTTGTGGCCGGTTCTACCTGGATTACACTGTTTACCTGAATGTCGTCCCGAACGAGGATGCCAATGTCAATACCTCCGATATCGTTTCCTTCCGTCAGGTAAGCAGTATAGTGAACTGATGGGTCGTCGGTGTGAATCTGATCTGCCAGATCCTGAAGTACACCGATAGTCTCCACTTCCTGTACACCGAGAATATCCGGTGATTTCAGCACTTCACGAATGAGAAGGGAGGCCTTAGCCAAGCGGTCCGCGTATTCCTGTGCCGTCAGTATGGGTTCTCCATATGCTGTGTGGCCGTCATCCTGGTCATTGAACAGGCGGTACATGTTCTGGGTAGCCACAGTGAATTCCCCTATCTGCCTGTCCCGAACCGGGGCAGGATAGGCGGAAGGCGTGGCTGTCAGGGCGGTGGGTTGTAATTGATATTCCCCATAACTATAGCTGATAACGCCGGTTGAAGTGAAGGGGGTACCGCCATGAAAGAGCTGGTCCGGCAGCCCGAGGGCATCCGGGTCCATCTCGAAAATTTCCGGATTTCCATCCCATACGGGTAATCCGGTCAATCCGGGATACTCAATTCCCGGTTCCCGGAATGATCGGGTGGATGCGGCAGTTACCAGCACATTCCCGTAATTGTCAGTACCGGTGTCAATGGTTCCATTTGCCACGTGAACCAGCATGCATTCATATCGTTCCATTTCCAGCCCGGTCTGGGGCTGGCTTGGCGATGGGTTGGTGCTGTCCAGTTCTATCGCTGTCGGGAGCGGGTTCCCGGATGAAATGACCGTGACAACCGGAGAACTGGAAATTTCAGTTAAATCGAAATATTCCTGAAGGGTACCATTTACGTCCACCATGTCGCACACAACCACTGTGGGGGTGCTTCCGGTGTACACATAAATACCCTCGGAAGTGTCGGGATCGGTGTCCATATCGGCAACCGGGGCCTGCATGTAGAATCCACGGGCAGCAACTGCGGTCACAATGTTGCCTTGTGTGTACACACCACTGCCGTCGTAGGCGGAATGAAGGCCATTCCCCTGTATTTCATGAATGGGTTTCGGCGAAATCACGCTTACGGTGAGGTAACAGCGGCCGGAGTGAGGTGGAATGGCGTCGTTGGTAGCCATTACGGTCACCGCATATACACCCTCCGGTACGTCCGAGGACACAAGCACGTCGGCCAGTGCCGTGTCACCCATGTTGGCGGATGCCACGAAATTCTCCAGAGTAATCGTGCCGGTTGTGGGCGCCGGTGTGACAGAAATCGCCATTGCAACAATCTTGTTGTCGAGATCGGAAGCACTGACAGCGTGAGTGCCGCCGAGGCCCACAAAGGCGTTCATATTCCCGCCGCAATCCACAATAACAGGCTCCCCCCCTCCGGTGCAGAACGATGTGCCGTCAACCATAGTTCCGGGTGACATAACTGCACCGCCGGAGCCGGTCGCGGTATCGTGATTCACGTAAGATACACCGTTGATGTCCGGGTCCAGTGTAAGGCTGATACCATCGGAGGAACCGCCATAGCTGATGGTAGCCATTACGGTATTTCCTTTTTCAAGGGTAATCGTGTCGCCGCTGTTGTTCAGGCCCAGGGAACCGGTTGTCGCAGTTTCCACAGTGGCACCGCCGAAGCCGCCCACCGGGGAACCGCCGCCAAATACCACCACCGCGCAGCCGTTGGCAATCACAGTACCGGAGGAGAAGGTATGGCGTACCTGCACACCGTCAGACAGTGTCCAGCCGGAAATGTCAGTATCAAAGCCGGTAGCATTAACGAGTTCTACGAATTCATCGGTGTTATAGCTGACAGTTCCGTCATTGTTGGCATCTGCCCCCGGTGTCGGATCCGGCAGAAATTCATTGATAATCCAGCCGGTTCCCACATTTACTGTCAACGTGCAGACCCCGTTTTGGGGACTGGTGTCATCGTTTGTGCCGGTAATTTCCACCGCGTACTGGCCGGCTGGTACATCTGTACTGACCGTTACGTCGGCGGTAGCAGGATCCCCGGCGGTGAAGTTTTCGATTGTGATGGTGCCTGTCGCAGGTGCCGGGGTTATGTTTGTGACGGCAATATCGGCAATGGTACCGTCTGCGTCCGAAGCGCTGACCTGGTGTACCCCGCCAATCCCTTCCAACGTATTGAACGGGCTGTCACAATTCACAACGACTGGTTGATTTCCCAGGGTGCAAAAAGAAGACCCATCAATCTTTGTGCCGGGAGAAAATAGAGCCCCGCCGGAACCGGTAGCGGTGGAATGTTTGACAAAAGCCCCAGTCAAATCCGGGTCCCGGGTAATGCTTTGATTGTCTCCCCCTTCGGAGCCATAGGTGTAAGAAAATACGTCTGTAACCCCATTGTTCAACGATATGGTGTCCCCGCTGTTGTTGAGCCCAATGTAGCCGGTGGAAGCGGTTTGTACGGTAGCACCACCAAACGTTCCCGTGGGTGTACCGCCACCGAAAATGACGATGGCGCAGCCGGAAGAAATTATCGTTCCAGAGGAAAACGTGTGGCGAACACTGACTGCATCAGACAAAGTCCAACCGGACATATCGATGTCTCCGGCAGAAACATTCACGAGTTCTACAAATTCATCCTGAGAGCCGTTTCTTACTCCGTCTCCATTTGCGTCTCCTGCAAGTCCGCTGGCAGGATCGGCCAGAAATTCATTGAGTATGATGGAAGCTGTGGGAGTGTCTACCGTGAAGCTGGCAGAGATGGTGTGGTCCGCAGTGACGCCTGCGAAGGTGTAGCTGCTGACGGCACCTACGGTTGAACCGTCCACGAGGACGTCGGCGATGTGGTAGCCGGTGTCGGCGGTGATGCTGAAGGCCTGATCTGAGCCGTCGTTAACCGAGACGCTGCCACTGGGGCTGATAGTTCCGCCGGTGCCTGCGGATGCGGTGATGGCGTGGGTGGGGGCGGTAAATGTTGCGTGTACTGCCATATCACCGCTGATTGTGACGGTTATGGGGTTGGTGGAACCTGTGGCATCACCGCTCCAGGAGCCGAAAACATAGCCGGCTGCCGGTGTCGCGGTGATGTCAACGCTTGCCCCATACGCCTCTGTTGTGGAACCGGTAGGGCTCACAGAACCGGAACCGGCAATAACGTCTGTTGTCAGAGTATAATTTGCCGTGTGGCTGCCTAAGCCGTCGAAGGTATCTTTGGCAAAAAAATCCCATTCAATAGAGGGATCAAAGGTGTCATCATCAATAGTGTCTCCGGTATGGACTGTTGGTTTTCTGCGGAGGGTGTGATCTTTGGTGTTGTTGGTGGAATCGCCCCAATAGGAACCAGGATCGAATCCCACCTGCCCAAATGAGTCTACTATCGTCCCGGAAGCACCACCTTTTTTCAGTATAATGGCATCATCCCCGTTGAAAGATACGCTTGAGGATGTCTGATCGGCATAGGCGGCCAACAAGGGATCGGCAACTACGTAAGTGCCCCCGTCGGCAATGGTTCCGGTAAGTGCCACCGTATTGCTCGGTGTTGTTGCGCCATTGTTGTAGATTTCAATAATGTAGTTGTCTGCCGCAAGATCAATTGTTGCACCGGTTTCATTGAACAATTCCAGTGCTTTATTGGTGCTGCCCCCTTCCACGTATTCAGAGAAGTAGAGGTCGGTGGCACCGGTACTGACTGCCGCGAAATGGGCATTGACTGTCATGTCTTTGTTGATGATAACGCTGACGGGGTTATCGGTACCGCTTGCGTCTCCGTCCCAATGGTCAAAGGTGTAGCCGGCATCCGCTGTAGCTGTAATATTAACGGTCGCGCCGTAGTTCTGAGTCGTTGTTCCGGCCGGGTCCACTGTGCCGCTGCCATCGGCTACGGTTGTGGTCAGGGTGAAGGTTACAGTGTGGCTGCCCAGGCCGTCAAAGGTGTCTTTGGCATAAAAATCCCATTCAACAGAGGGATCGAAGGCGTCATCCACTGTGGTATCTCCGGCATGAACCGTCGCTTTCCGGCGAAGTGTGTGGTCTTTGGTGTTGTTAGTGGAATCGCCCCAGTAGCTTCCAGGGTCTGTACCCACTTGGCCAAAGGAATCCACTACTGTGCCGTTGTGCTTCAGGATCAGCGCGTCATCCCCGTTAAAGGACATATTTCCGCTGGTCTGGTCTGCCACGGCAAGCACTGCGGCGTCTGCGGAAGGATTGGCAATTACAAATACATCGCCGTCCACAATGGTACCGCTGAGAGACGTTGTGCTGGAGGGCCCGTCCGCAAGTGTCCGGCCGTTCGAATAGAGTTCAATTGTGTAATTTTCCGCCGCAAGGTCAACGGCAGCACCGGTTCCGTTAAAGATTTCCAGTACTTTGTTCAAACTCCCACCTTCCACGTACTCAGAGATAAAGAGGTCGGTAATGGCGCCGCCGCCCCCTCCGCCGGAAGTCACAAAGGTCGCATGGATGGTCTTGTCAGAGTCCATTGTTACGGACAACGGATTGGTGGAACCGCTTGCGTCTCCGCTCCAATGATCAAAAGTGTAGCCGCTGCCCGCGGTCGCAGTGACACTGACCACTGTTCCGCTGGAATAGCTGTTGCTGCCGCTGGGGCTGACGGTTCCGGTACCGGATGCCACATCGGTGGTCAGGGTGTAATTGGTCCCGCTGCCGCCGGTAATAATATCCGCTGTGGAACGGGGATAGACCTGATATCCTTCCGTATAGGGTGCTGTTGCATCGTACTGGGACAGGATACCAATCAGGTCAAAGGAACCGGATGGTGTCGCGGTCCCGTCAATGCTGCCATCTTTGTCAATGTACATGGTGGTTGTGCCGGTGGAATCCTGAATTGTCACCGGGCCGGAAGACCCGGCTGCGGGAATGGTTCCGCTGGTTACGGTTACATTGTTAATCCGGACCAGGACACCTTCGTATGCTTCTCCCACCTGGGAGCAGGTAATCACTGTCGGTGTCGGAGCCGTACCGGTTCCGGTTTTTACCATTGAAGTTCCGGTGCCGCCGACAACCAGTTCCAGTTTCCCTTTGTACTGGCTCAATGCACCGGTAACGTCAACCGTATCGCCGACATTTACCTGCGGCTGGTCGGAACCGTTGTTGTACACATTAATGCCACAGCCATCGGAACCCTGAATGTAAATATCTGTCTGTCCGGATGTGCTGAAACAGTCCAGCGTGGGGGCGGTTACCGTCCCGGAAACCGTTACCGTAATCCCGGTGTATAAGTTGTTTCCGTTTGCGTCATTTCCCCGCAAGCCACAGATGGGTACGGTACCGACCTGATAACTGTACGTTCCGGATGTTGCGGTGTTGGTATCGTTATCCGTTGCAGTTATCCGGTATTGAATTACCGTATTGTCATAGCCGGGAATATCTCCTTCCCAGGTGTCCCCTGTTGTATTGGTCATCGTCACGGAAGTCCAGGAGGTATCGTTAAACTTTTTGTATTCCAGAACCGCCCCGGTAATTGTGCCGTCATCGGTAATGTCCACATCCACGGTTTCCACCGTATTGGACTGGGCGGGGTCCGGATTCAATGTTGGCTGACCGATGGTAATACCGCTGCCGCCACTGCCGCTTGCCAGCCAGTCGGTGAGGTTCAGGAAAATTTCCCTGTCTGTTACACCGCTTTCACCCCAGCCATCGTAAAGCGTGTCGCCGGAGGCACCGGTGCCATCGTCGCAGGGAGAAGAATCGCCCACAAAAGCAATCCGGCCGGACCCGTAACGGCTGGTTGCCACCACCACTTCACTGTCCGCGTGGCTGGCGCCTTCCCAGATCTGGCCCCTGGCATTGCTGTTGGCAGAAGTATTCACCGTCATTCCGGAACCGGAATGGTATGCAACCCCTGTAACAGAGCCGTATGGGCCTGCAAACAGTGCCGTATCCTCCGGCTGGGTCTGGTCTGCCAATGCCCGTATATCCGTATAGGAAGCTGAAATACTATCTTCATTAAATGTTACGCCGAAAATATTGGCAATACCAAAAGAGTTATTGTTGAACAAATCATTCCAGACCGCTGGTGAATCAATGCCGTCATTGTTCCGGTCACTTCCATGGTGGTCCGCTACTATAAACAGGCCCCCGCCATTGTTTACAAAATTTATGATGGCGGTCTTTTCCGCCGCGGTAAACTGGATATTGGGCTCCACACTGACAAAAACATCAAAATTCGCCAGATCCTGCGGGTTCGAGCTGTTCCCATAGGTGATGGTGGAGCCGGTGGGAAGCTGGGTAATGACATAATGCCCCCCCTGCCAGAGCTCATATCCCCAGGATGAAATTCCACCCACCCAGTCACTTTCGGCTGTTGGGCTGGTGGGGTTGGGTGTCGGCTCATTGTCATCAATCTTCCAGTCCGCGTTCCCGGCTGTCTGTGCTTTCGAGTTGTCGAATAGAATTTGATAGGTCTGGGCATAGCCCATCGTTGCGCATAGCAGTATTGCTACCATTAGCATGTGTTTAACGAGTTTTATCATATATCCCCCTTAATACTGGTTAAATCCATTATAGAAATATCGTTAGCATCTTATCAGAAAGAATTCCAGAAATCTGCAAAAATGAGACAAAATTTATAGCAAGAAAATCTTTTTATAAGCTGCGATATTTAAATTTTTGTAGTTTCAGAGGGTCAATGACATGTCCATTGATGTCGGTCCGGATACTAATTTGCGGCTGTTGTCGATAGGCCGTTTTCGGTCAGCGGAGGTCTGCGGCCCGATTCCGTGGGGCGGCCAGCCAGGTGTTTCCGGCCAGTCTGCCAATGAGAAAGGCGGATGCGGCGGCTACGACGCCCGGCACGTTCAAATAGCTGATCGAAATGAACAGGGTTAGCACAATCCCACTGATTTCAATGACAGTGGCCCATGTGATGGGCGCGGTTTGTCGGACATGAACCAGGTTCGCCCGCTGCCAGGAAATCAATACAGACAACGCCGGCATGAGGACAAGAATCCGGGTAGGCAGAATCGCGAAATTTGCCAGTTCTTCAGACAATCCGGATATCTGTCGAAACCATACGTGGGACGCCGGTGTGAAAGCGATAATTCCAAGTAAAAAGCTGGTGGTCAGTGCGAGAATGGTGGTGAAGCGTTTCAGGGGGCGGTATCCCTCGCGGTTTTCTCCCATCAGGGCAATGACAACTTCCTGGAATGACAATCCCATGCTTCTAAAAACAAAGACAAGGGATGTGACCACGGGAAGTACGGCCAGCGACTCAACGGGAAAGCGGCTATGCCCCATGAAAAACGTCACCAGCGGTTGTACCCCGAGGGCGAGGATGGACGTGAGCGCCAGCGGGTAATAAAAGATGGAGATGAAGCGGTAGTTCAATGTCAGTTGAGTTGAAACCGGATATGTTTTATGCAGTTTACGGATGTAGGGGCCGGCCATGAACCGGATCACAAAGGATTCCAGAACCACACCGGTGGACAGAGAAATAGCGCCTACAGCAGCGCCGCTGAGCCGGTGTTCTTCAAACAGGAGAGTTGCCGTAACCGCCATGGACACAAGACGGAAAACCGTGGCAAAAGCAATGCGGCGTGTCTTGTTGTGGGTAATCAGAATTCCCTGGTAAAATCTTCTAAAACCGATTGCGGCAGGCCAGGGAATCAGCAGAAGTGCCGCCGTTCGAGTTAGTTTTGCAATGTGTGGCGGTAGGCCGATGAGAACTTCGGTGACGAAGTTAAAAATCTCCGGCATCAGGGAAATAAGCATGAGCAGGGTGATGGCGGTATTGAGAAAAAGCGTGTAACGAAAGAGCTTTTGAAAGGAATGACGGTCTTTCACCAACGCTGTGGAAGCAGTCATAATCATGATGATAGGGGATTCCACAATCAGCGCGAAGGAAAATGCTACACCATAAGCCGCAAGGTTGAACTTCGGTTCCGGAAGCCGGGCGATAATGGCGGCGATAAATGGGCCTTCTGTGGCCATCATCAGCCATGTGGCGGCCAGTGGGGTCCAGAATTTTGCTATTTTCCCTGTTGTCAGTGCATCTGTCTTCATCTTTTTCATGGCAAGCCAGTATCTCATTTTTCTAGCAGAAAAATAGAGACAAGTTTGAGTTTGAGGTTGAGTTCAGACCAGATTTGGAAAAGCCAGTGATTCAATCATCTACTTCCTTTCCCTACTTAAACTTAAGCTCAAACTCAAACTTGTCTTTTCTCTGGTACAAGAAAATGCTTGCGAAAAGTCCGCAGTTGCCCCACAATGTAGTTAGCTCTTTAATTCGGTACTGTGATGCCGGAAAGAGGTGAAGGATGCTCAGTATTACGACAATCAAAATCAAAATTCAATTAACCATAGGATCGGTTTTGCCGGTCTTTTTTTAAATGGGGGGTTCTATGCCACATGAGAAGACTTTGATGAATTCGGAAACCATGGGCCGCACTGTCAAGCGGATGACCCATGAAATTCTGGAGATGACCGGGGGCTGCAAGGATTTGTTACTTGTAGGTATCCGGACCCGGGGCGATCACATTGCACGACGCATTGCGGAAATCATTGCTGAAGTTGAGGGAACAAGGGTGCCGGTGGGCCTTCTGGACATTACCCTGTACCGGGATGATCTGATTACCAATGTTGCCAACGCTTACCTGAAGGAAACCGAGATTCCCTTTCCTGTGACAAACAAGAAGGTTGTGCTGGTGGACGATGTGCTGTACACAGGACGTACGGTTCGGGCGGCAATTGAAGGAATTCTGGACTTCGGACGCCCCACCTACATTCGTCTTGCTGTACTGGTGGACAGGGGCCACCGGGAATTGCCCATCCGGGCGGATGTAGTGGGCAAAAATATTCCAACCTCTTCCAATGAGATGGTTCAGGTCCATGTGAAGGAAGAAGACGGGCAAAACGAAGTTCTGCTTTTGAAAAAGAATGGGGAATAAGATGTCTGTAAAGCATAAAAACCTGCTTGGGATTGAGCATCTGGATAAGGTTGAAATTGAGCAGATACTGGACGGGGCAAAGATTTTCAAGGAACTCTGTGCCGGCAACAACAAGAAATTTCCCGCCTTGCGGGGAAAACTGATTCTGAATCTTTTCATGGAGAATTCTACCCGGACCCGTTCTTCCTTTGAAATTGCGGAGAAAAGACTGGGTGCGGACATCCTTAATTTTTCAGCGTCTGCCAGTTCTTTGACAAAAGGTGAATCCTTTTACGACACTATCAAAACCCTGGAATCCATGGAGCCCCACATTGTGGTGATGCGTCACTCTTCGCCCGGTTCCGCAAAGTTCCTGGCTGACAACATTGACGCATCGGTTGCAAATGCGGGAGATGGCCCCCACGAGCATCCCACTCAGGCACTGCTGGATGCGTTTACAATTCGAGAAAACATGGGAACGCTCACCGGGCTGAAAATTGTAATCGCCGGAGATATTGTCCATTCCAGGGTTACCCGATCCAACATCTTTCTGTTGACAAAAATGGAAAACGATGTGGTGTTATCCGGTCCGCCAACTTTAATTCCCAAGGAAATTGAGGGCTTGAATGTCCGGGTGGAAACCGACTTTGATAAGGCAATCGAAGACGCGGATGTGGTGATGATGCTCAGGATCCAACGTGAACGGCAGAAAGAAAGTTTTTTCCCGTCACTGGAAGAATTTAACATGTTGTACGGGTTAAGCCGGGAAAGACTGAAACGATTGAAGGAAAATAGCATTGTGATGCATCCGGGTCCCATCAACCGGGGAGTTGAAATTAACTCTGAAGTGGCGGATGGGAGCCGGTCGGTGATTCTGGAACAGGTCAGCAACGGAATTTCAATTCGAATGGCAGTGCTGTATCTGCTGGCAGGAGGAAAAATCAATGAACTTACTCATTAAAAATGGCCACGTCATCAATCCGGACTCCGGTACAGACAAGGTACTGGATATCCTGATTGCCGACGGCAGGGTGGATCAGATAGACGTAAACCTGGACGAAAGTGCGGCAGATAAAGTGATTGATGCCACAGGCATGATAGTGGCGCCTGGTTTTGTGGATGCCCACGCCCATCTGAGGGAACCGGGAAATGAACGGGCGGAAACCATTGAAAGCGGTTGCAAGTCTGCCATGAACGGAGGCTTTACCACGGTTACGGCCATGCCCAACACCAACCCCTGCATGGATAATGCTGCTATCGTGTCGCTGGTTCGTGAGAAAGCCCATCGGGCCGGATACGCAAAAGTCTGCCCGGTTGGAGCTGTGAGCAAAGGCCGCGCCGGACAGGAACTGGCCGCCATCGGTGAAATGGTCCGTGAGGGAATCGTTGCCGTCAGTGATGACGGAAGCCCGGTTGCCACGGCAGAGTTGATGGAAAAAGCGCTGGAATACTGCCAGCTATTCGGGATTCCGGTGATGGAGCACGCGGAAGAACTGACCTTGACCCGGGGTGCGGTGATGAACGAGGACTTCATGTCAGCCAAGCTCGGCCTCAAAGGGATGCCCACAGTGGCAGAGGACATCATCGTGTCCAGGGACATCATTTTGAACCGATACATTCGGGGTTGGCTCCATATTTCTCACCTGTCCAGTGAATACAGCCTGGGCATGGTACGCAGGGCGAAAGACCGTGGAGAAAACGTCACCACCGAAGTAACACCCCATCATCTTTTTTTTAACGATAGGGCACTGGAGACCTTTGACACGAACTTTATCATGAAGCCGCCAATCCGTATTGAAGCTGACCGCCTTGCAATGATTGAAGGGATTAAAGACGGAACGATTGACTGTATTGCCACTGACCACGCGCCCCATCCACACGAGCACAAGAACTGTGAAATTGACATCTGTGCTTTCGGGATTATCGGCTTTGAAACTGCGATTTCGGCTGTACTGGATATGCTGCATCATCAACATGCTGTTCCGGTGAAGCGCATTGTGGAATGCATGTCCACCAATCCCGCAAAAATTATCGGTTTGAAGGACGATCGGCTCCGGGTAGGGGCAAAAGCGGATATCACGATATTCTCAACAGACCGGGAAATTGTCATTGACCCGGAAAAATTCAAGTCCCGCTCCCGAAACACTCCGTTCAAAGGGTTAAAACTCAGGGGATGTCCCGAATACGCGATCCGCGGGACCCGAGTCGTGAAGTGTGAAGTGGGGGAAGAAGACAAGTAGGGACAAGTTTAAGTTTAAGTAAGATATAGAGGGGATAAGGTGGTTTCTGTGCCTTCATCGTCTCATCTGGATTTAGACTTGAACTCAGACTTAAACTTAGACTTAAACTCAAACTTAAACTTGCATTTTATCTTAGATTATTCCGGCACGAAGGGGCGATAGGGGTGCCGCCCCTTCGTACCGGTTGCTTGCCTGCGTATGAAACAGGCAACCAGGAGGTCAAACGCTTTATTTCAGCGTTTGCTTGGAGACGATTTAATCCAGAGCCGGCTCCTCAAACTTGATGTGGCGTTCTTTCAAAAGAGTGCCCATCGCTTTCTTCAGCATTACCACGGATTTCTGGTATGTAACTTTGGCATTCAACTGGGAGATTCTTGCCTGTGACAACTCGTCTTCCCGCTGCGAAACCAGGAAGTTGGTGGACATCCCGTTGATAAACTTCTTTTTTTCAATTTCCAGGTTTTTTTCCCTCAATACCCGTGTTTTCTTTGCTGCATTGATGCTTCTGAGGCTGGCATTGAGATTCCGAAGGGCATCCCGAACACTGTTTGTTACCTGAATAATCGCATTCTGCAATTGAAAATCTTTTCCTGTTTTGTCCAGTTTTGCACGCATAAAAGCTGCTTTTGCTGTGCGGTTCTGGAGGGGAAAACTTACGTTGACGCCGACCGACCATGACTGATGATTCAGGCTTGTCATGTCACTGAAAGAATCATGATATGAGCCGGGGTAAATCTGGGGTCTTCCGAATTGGTCGAGAAGGGGGTCTCCAGTGGTCGGGTCTGTCAATATCCGGGTATTGTTTCCGTCATAGGACAATGTGCCGTACAGACTGACAGTGGGTTTCATCTTGTCCCGCTGAAAATCCATGGTCAATTTGGAAACCGTTGTATCCAGCTTCGCGATTTTAATCTGCGGGTTGTTCTGCAACGCGGTATCAATACATTTCTTCGGCTCAAAACTCTGTAGGTGAAATGCGGGATCCTCTTCAGGAACAAACGTTATATTCCATTCTTCCTGTTTCAGGTTCAGTATTTTTTTCAACTGGTCCTGGGCCGCCAGCAGGAGGTTTTCCGCAGAAACAAGCTTTTGTTCCGCGTCGGCGAGATTGGCATCGGCCTGCAGCTGATCTACGGGAGCCAGGGTACCCACTTCGACCTTCTTTCGTGTTATTTCAGACTGTTCCTTCGCAAGGGCCAGGGACTCTTGTGCCACTTTCAGGTTCTGAACGCTGTACAGCAGATCGAGGTAGCCGGATTCCGTATCGGTCAAAAGTCTTGTAACCGTGTCCTTCAATTGCTCCAGGGACCGTTCACTATATTTCTTGTTCAGATTAATCTGGTATTCCACATTTTTTTTGCCAAAGCCGTTGAAAATCGGCTGTTCAATCCTGAAGCGGGTGTTCGCGCCGTAAACCGGGTTCAGGGTTGAGAACTGGTAGTCGGCGGATGTTTCATATTTATAATTAGTAAAATTCAGTGACATTTTGGCGCCGGTGCTGAGGAGCTGTTGGGCGGAAAACGTCAATAAATCCTGCTTTTCCGAAGGTGCATCCAGTTCGGTTCTGGGTGCCCGGCTGGTATCGCTATGTTCCATCTTCATGGAGAAATTCAAGTCAAAGATACCTTTTGCCCCATAAATATCTTCCTGGCTCTGGTCATAAGAGATCTTTGAAATCTGGATATCCAGATTGTTTTTCAATGCTTGCTTAATTGCCCCATCCAGTGTAAGTTTCTGCTGGTTTTGTCCAAGAATTGGCATTGCAACCAGCAGAATCCCCAATACGATCAATTTTTTCATGTTACCTCCGGAAAGAAATTGTCAATTACAACGCATTCTACGTTTCAAACCCCGATTTTGTTCATAAACATTTGTAACAGTTTGTATCAGGGCACCGAAGGCGCCGTGCGCGCCAGGTTGAGTGGAAGGCAAGGTTGAGGTTAAGTCAGAGCAGATTAAGAAAAGGCAGGGCCGCTACGCGACCCGTGATTTGTAACTTGTAACTTGCTAAATCAGGGGAATTGGCCAGTTCCCGTTTTTCTAAATCCGATCTGAACTTAAACTTAGACTTAAACTCAACCTTGTCTCTACTTATCTGTTACAGTCCCAATCTGTACTTGAACATCTCGCCGATGTTGCGCAGAATCAGTGAAATTGTAAACTCATTGGTTGTAATCGTACTGTATGAGTTATTCCGGTAGGTGATGTTCATGCCGATGCAGTCCCGGTAGTAGCGAATTTGAATCATTTTGTAGCGGAAATCGTTCAGGCTGAAGTCATAATCTGCTCGGAAACTTGCGGTCCAGTTTTTACTGAGATGCCCATGGATGGCTGCAATGAGTGAATCGCGGGTTTCGTTTTCCCCGAAAGTGAAAGCACGGAGATACGAGGCAGACAGGTGTTCGCCGAGATTGGCGGTGAACATCATTCGATCCATCGTATTCAATGCCGGGTCGTAGCGGGCGTCCATGCTGAAACTGATGCCGCTTGAAAACGGTATTCTCAGGTATCCCACCAGGGGACTGGTCTCGGACATTCTGGTGGCGTCATTGGGGTTATGATAGTCATTTCCGGAGAGATTCCGGGTGACGTATAGACCGCCGATTGCGGTTGTGTTTCCCGAACTTAAAGTAGATTCCACACCCAGGCTGCCGTACATGCCGTCCGGCAGGACGTAGTCTTCACTGTCATTGATAAATTCCGGGAATGCCTCGCTGGCATTGTGATAGCCCAGTGCGGCGAAGAATTGAACCCGGTGAATTGACGAACCATAGTGGTGCTCAAGGGCGGGAGAAAATAGCTTCATTTCACCGAGGTAGGAAGAAAAATCATTCAGTACGGCATTGTTGCCGTAGTTGTGGAAGGCGGCTTTGAATCGGTCTACAACAGTAAAATTTCCCAGCGAGAAATTTCGAGTAGCTTCCGATTGTACAAAGCTGCTGAGAAAGCTGGAGTCATCCACATTGGGGTTTTGCACGTCTCCCACACCGGCATCGACTCGGACGCGGTGTCCGGCAAGTGTCAGTGCGCGGCTGGAAAACCGAATCTCCGGCAGGTTGTAAAAGGTAGTTTCTCCGTCTGTAAACAGAATGTTGCGCCGCCTTGCTTCAACCGTCAACTGGAAATGAGACCGGTTCATTTCATATGAAAAATCAGTGAAATAGCTTCTCATGGCAAGGTCATATCGGCGGAAAGTGAAATCACGGATCAGGTCAAAATCGTCTCCCTCGAAACTCTGGAGGCGAATCTTGTCTCCAGAAGGCAGGAAGTAGTGATAGCTTCCGTCAAAGATGCTGCGCCTTTCCCCTTTCACGGTATCATTGATGGTGTAAATATAAAATTTACCGAATTCACCGGGCGTACGGGCCAGTCGGTACTCAAAACCGTTTCCGGTCCCTGTCTTGGAGTAATAGTCCAAGGTGTACGTGGCATCCATGGTTTCCCCGATGGGGATAAAAAGGCTCTGGCGGTACTTGAAGCCCTGTTTGGATGAATTGCCGATTTCCGGGTTGAGCAGCCCGAAAGTGCGTTTCATCTTTGCCGGGTAGATGAATTTAGGTAGGTACATGTAGTGATGATTTCCAACCCGGAAGGTAAGATTATCAAAAAAGGCGTAGCCTTCTTTCCTTACTGTGATCTGGCTGGCATCAAATGACCACTTCGCGCAGCAATCCGGGCAGGTGGTCATAGAACCGTCCACGAGGTGGTAGCGGTCGTCGCCCAAGTAATGAATTTCCTTTGCTTTGAACACAAAGCCCTCGTTCATCACTATGCTGCCATTGATGATATCCGCTGTCCCTTTTTCCGTGAGATATACCATCTTATCACCGCTGAATTTACCGTTTGCCATGGTTCCGTTGATATTGCCTTCAGCTACAACTCGCTTATCTTTCTTGTAAATCGTAATCATATCTGCGTGAATCGTAATTTTCAGTGACGCCACCGTGGCAGAGCCGATCAACGTGTAAATTCCTTTCTTCGTATCTGAGTGCACCTCATCGGCCGTCATATTCAGGGTATCGGTAAATCCATTCACAACAGGCAAAGTAAGGCAGAGAATTAACAGCAGCAGTCGTTTCATTATCGAATCTCCGTTCTTTTCAACTTGTAAGGAAAGCGGAAGGCAAGGGGTTTGCCGCCAATAGACATGGCGTCCAGCTTGATGATGCACTCTTTCCCTTTTTCCTTGAAATTACGGAAAATCAGGATGGCGTTTATCTTATCTCCATTTCGTAGTGGGGAATGGAAATCAAGCAGCCCTTTTTCTAAAATGTCTTTGAATTCGGATTCCTGGTATATCTTTCCCAGCATCCGATAGAGCTGATCATAATTCAGGGGTTTACGGAACTCACGGCGGTCATCAAGTGCCGAAAAGAAGATGGGATTTACCTCAAGGGGCTGCCCGGAACGGTTGCGGATAGTGATTTTGAAATAAAAAAAATAGATATCCGGTTCTGCCTGAAAAATTTCAAACTTATTGGCAAAATCCGGTTTGTGAACCTGCTCCAGTGAAACCGTGACTCCCTTTGACGAAATAATCACCCGTTTTCCAATGGTAAAGGACAATGGGGTAGTTATCGGCTCAAATTCATAAGTATAGCGATGTTCCCGGGCCATTCCAGGCGTTGCGGCGAGCAAAAGCAGGGCCAGAACGGCCAGCACCGGTCTTTTCATCAAGTGATACTCCTCTCCACAAGGGCGTTGATATGTTCGTCCTTCCCCACCACCGTCATAATGTGATGCGGTTCAATTACCGTGTCAATATAAGGTAGAATCGTAATCTCATCCAGGTTGTCCCGGTTTTTCAATGCAATTACATAAATATGGTACTTCTTTCTTAAGTCCAACTCAATCAGGTTCTTGCCGATGAACTCCGGCAGGGGTTCCACATCCTTGATGCTGTAATCCGCTGACAAAGACAAAATGTCCGCCATATTCTTCTGGAGCAGATTTCGGCCTGTCCGTTCAGCCATGTCCCGTTCGGGAAACACAATCTCGTGAGCGCCGATGGCCCGGAGAATTTCCGCGTGATCATCATTGACCGCCTTGACAATAATCTTGCGAATACCCATCTGGGACAGATGAAGTACACAAAGAATGCTGGGCTCAATCGTTTCACCGATGCTTACCACTGCGGCATCCACATTCTTGGGAATCACAGTTTCCAGTACATCCCGGTCCCGGACATCGCCCACGAACGCCTGGGTAACCTTGTCGCTGATGGCGTTTACATGGTCCTGCCTGAGATCCACTGCCACAACCTGAACCCCGTTCCTGGACAGGTATTGTGCCAGATTTGACCCGAATTGTCCCAGCCCGATAATGCAAATTGATTTCATGACGACTCCTTACCTATCCTATCATAATCCTTTCTTCAGGATACCCGATAATGTTCCGGCTGGTGCCGGCATTAAGCAGGGCCGTAACCACTGCCAGCGGCCCGACTCGGCCGATAAACATATCCATAATAATGACGATCCGCCCGATGCTTGAAAGATGGGGGGTAACGCCGGCAGAAAGTCCCACCGTTCCCATTGCGGAAACCACTTCAAAAAGAAGATCCTGAAATGCAGAAGGATCTGTGGCTAAAATCAGGGATTCTGTATACAAAAGAGCAGCAAAGGAAAGCAAAATCCAGATAATGGCCAGCCCGATTACCGCCTTGATCTTTCGAATCGTATCTCCGGAAATCTTTCGCTTGAAAAAACGCTTCCGAGAGGCGCCAAACAGCCAGTCCTTCCACACCACAATCATCCCGGAAAACGTCGTCGTCTTAATGCCACCGGCGCAGGAACCAGGGGACCCCCCGACAAACATCAGCAGAATCATTACCATCATAATCGCATGGGGAAGACCGCCGAAGGGAAC
>JAADJC010000019.1 GCA_013151025.1 Acidobacteriota bacterium | reverse complement strand
AGAGCAAGATTGGCATTCGCCCGAGCTTCCGTACGGTTGAAAGTTGCACGGCATTTATGATCCCGGTGTAGAATCAACCGCTGCTTTCGGACTAAAACTGGAACAGCCGGCAAAAGGATATCGATATTCCATTGATGCTTTTTTGCTGGCTTTTTTTGCGTCTCGTTTCCAGGGTGAACAGGTGGTTGAGTTCGGCTGCGGGAGTGGGGTCGTCCCTCTTCTGATGGCAGCAACATCTCCTTGCTTCAGGAAATTTGAGCTCTTTGAGATTCAGCCGGACCTTTGTCGGTACGCAGTCCGTAATGTAAGTCATAACCCAATGTCGGGTCGTGAATTCACGGTTCGTTGTGAAGATGTGCGCTTTGCGATACCCGATATGAAGCCGGATATTGTGGTATGCAATCCACCGTTTCGAAACCCGAAGTCCGGACGAATTTCAGTCAACCGTCAGCGGGCAGTTGCAAGGAACTGGTTTTTTCTGCCGCCAATGGATTTGTTCGCCGCTTTTCTTCGAATGCGGGCAAATGATAATGCGGGATTGTATCTTGTATTACCCTGTAGTAATTTCACTGACTGGGAAGGGTTTGGAGAACAAGCCGGGTTGGTTGCAACTCACCGGATTCAGGTCCATTCTTTTTCCGATAGAGAGGCATCCCTTGTGCTGGTACGGTTTGGCACTGGTGAAAAAGAGACTCTGCCTGACCAAGTGGTTTTATACGAAAAGGACGGAACCTATACCAAAATTGCCCGGGAAATTCTCGGTTTCATCTGTTAGAATAGGGCCATGGGATTCTTGAAGGGTTCACTTGGTATAAAAAGGTATTTTATTGAAAACCCGGGTATTTTTTCGGGAGGCCGGGAAAAGATTGTGGAACGGTTGCTGCGATACCAGTTTCGTTCCATTGAGAACGCTGCTGTGGAAGAAGCGGTGGGTTGGGTTTCACCGTTTCGCTCATACGATCCCGAGGTAACTGTTGTAGATACTTTTCTGGACAGCAATGTATTCCTCGCCATGCGAATTGATCGAAAGGTTGTTTCCAGGTTGCTTCTGGACAGTAAGGTTCATCAGCTTCTGGATTCCGGAGCTGTGGCGCCCAAGGGAAAACAGGAGCTGAAGCAACTGAAGGAAGATATGCACCGGGAATTATTGATAAAGGCATTGACAGAACCCCGGATAATCGAAGGTGTCATTGACTTGACTCATTCCACCTTATATCTCAACACGGGCAGTCACAAGGTCAGTGGCTTGTTTCTCTCTCTGTTCGAAAAGACTTTTGATATTCTTCCAGTACACATTGATCCCACTGTTTTTGCCTATCTGACACTGAAAGAGGAGGCAAAGACTCAGACTTTGTCTAATGTTGAGGAGAGCTGTTTCTATGATATCTGACTTTGTGATTCCTGAATTTGTTTTCAGAGAATTTCTGATCTGGCTGTTGGTTCAGTCTGAAATACGGGATGGAAGCTTTGAGCTGGGAGGTGAATATGTTTCCTTCCGGGTTGAAGACCAGTTGAAGCTGGAAGGGGAGGGAGATGTTCGGCAGACTGAACTGAAAAAGGGTGCTCCGTCAATTTCCCTGGAAGCGAGAAGCGCGCTGAGAAATGGGAAACTTCCCACGAGAATGCGGGTTAGACTTGTAGCAGGTGGCGATGAATATCTGTTCGTTCTGGATTCCAGACTGATGGAAATCCGGGGCGTTAAAATGCCGGTTGTTCCATTGAGCGAAGCAGAGCTGAGAATGGAACAGCGTATTTTTCATCTTTCTCAAATTTATAGAATGCTGGAGTTGCTGTTCAACCAATTTTCCGCCCTTCGTCTGGACGCAGAAAAGTGGGACGGACAGATTAAAGAAATCAATCAATGGCTTCAAGAAAATCACTCCTGATATTTTTTCTGCTGTTGCCGGTTCTTGCTTCGGCGACAACAAGATTTGTTGAGCAGAGCAGGAACGTTCGGGCCTATGCCCTGATTTCCAGATCCAGAGGGATTCGTCTGCAACTGGTTGCCGT
Organism: Acidobacteriota bacterium; assembly: GCA_013151025.1. GTDB lineage: Bacteria > Acidobacteriota > Holophagae > Thermotomaculales > Thermotomaculaceae > UM-FILTER-49-7. Next base: position 52,118 of record JAADJC010000019.1, on the reverse strand, counting down.
ACAGGGAAAGATTACCCTTGCAGATGCTTCTTATTGGCTTACCAGACGGGCAGCAACCGCTCTTCACCGCAAGTTCCCGGCAAAGAAGATCACAATTTTATACGGAAACCTCAATTCCCGGTCTAAGCAAATTCTAATCAAGAAAGTTTTTCCAAGGGACTCCTTCAGAAAAGGCGCTTACCACCACAGGGTAAGTTACAAAGGGGCAGAAACATTCTGGCGGCTTGCTGAATGGTTCACCGGGAATGGAACCAGATACCGGGCCATTATGAAAGCAAACCGGATAAAATCCTCAACTCTGAAACTGGGAGCATGGATATCGGTACCAAGACGGTTGCTGTTACCGGCCTTTTTACCTCCCATGCCTGTTACCTCAAAGCCGCCCTCAGTGAAACCGACACATGAACCCAAAGCCACACCCTCAGTTTCCGAGCCGAAAGTAAACTCTGTTCCCTCTTTGTCGACGAATCCAAAATTGCTGGAATTGAGCCCGGCGGCAAAACGCTTCCATCTGAAGTACGGAAAAGACAGGAAGGGAGAGTATGCAGTGTATCGGCTGGCAAAGGGAGAGGCACTGTACTCTTCCGTAGTGGTGAGGTTCACCGGGCGTCTGGACGCTGATTCAGTCCATGAACTGGTTCGGGTTATTGTGAAACGAAACGGAATCCGGGATGTCACAGATATGAAAGTCGGATACCCGGTGAAAATCCCGATAGAATATATGCTTCCCGAATTTCTTCCCCGCACTTCAGAGAAATTCAAAGAATACCAGGAAGAGTTGCAGGAGACGGAAAAGGCGGCAGAGGAAACCCGTATCGGGAAGTCTGCTCGTCTGAACGGGATTTACCTGATTCTGGATTCTGGCCACGGTGGAAGGGACAGCGGAGCCCACTATAACCATGCGTGGGAAGACGACTACATGTACGATATTGCATGTCGGATCAAGCGAATCATTGAAACAGAGACAAATGGCCACGTAATTCCCACAACTTTTGACAAGAGCGGACGCTATACCCCCATTGAGAAAAAAAATCTGAAAATGGATCGGGATGAATATCTTCGTACGACGCCCATGTTTCCGCTAAACTCAAAATATGTCACATCTGTCGGTGTGCATCTTCGTTGGTATCTTGCAAATTACCAGTACGAGCGGCTGAAGAAAACAGGAGTTCCAGGTACCAATATTGTCTTTGTCAGTTTTCATGCTGATGCCCTCTATCACAAGGTTAATGGATCCATGGTGTATATCCCATCTGCAGCACGGAACCTGTTCAAGTCCAGCGTCATGATGAAAAGCAAAAGGTACAAACCCTACCTGGAATACCGGTCGCATCCGAAGTACAGCTACCGCCGGAAAGATGTACAGGTGGCTGAGGGATGTCCCGTAAATTTGCTCGAGTATTGATTCGCCAGCTGAAGGCAAAGGGGATTCCCACCCATAAGGAAAAAGCAATTCGATCCTATATTTTCCGTTCCCGGCGTTCCAGGCCCTTTGTCCCGGCGGTGGTGAGATATACGGAAATGCCCCTTCGCTGCCTTATCGAAGTGGCAAATCTGAAAAATAAAGGAGACGCCACAAACGTCCGGGATCCGAAATTTCGTGAAAAATACGCCCGTGCGTTTGTTCAGGCCCTGATCCAGTTCTATGGGGGTGTCTGAGTAGAGGGAGCTTTGCTGCCGTGAATGGTGACAAGAAGACAGGGAAGGCCAATCCTTTCTCTTGTCCCTTTCAGGACCATCCACCATCCACTGGCTGCGGCTGAGCTGGCGCGTCCATGTTCGGGAGGAAGGGGATGACCATCATGGCGGGGATAGCTACAATGAAACTCATGCCGAACATCCAGCCGTAACCCAGCCACTCGGCGAGAAATCCGCTGGACATGCCGGTGAACAGGCCACTGAGGCTCATTAACCCGGAACCGATGGCATAATGTGCCGCCTTGTGCTCCTTGAGGCAGATTCTCATCAGATAGGTCATCAATACCGCTGTTCCCAGTCCACCGGAGAATTGCTCGAATCCATGGACGGATGCCACGAGAAACAGGTTGAAGCCACCGATTGCAGCGGGGTGGGCGGATCCGGTGTTCATCTGAACGAAGGACTGAAGATGAAATGCGAGAAACATATAAAGAATATTTGTACAATTTTGAATGACAATCAAAGGCCAGATTGTCCGTTTCAAGGTGTATCGTGAAATCAGCCAGCCCCCCAGCATTGCACCGATAATTGATGAAGGAAGCCCAACTGCGGCGGTAATCCACCCATAGTGAACCTTGATTCCAACATCAACCATGAATGGGGCAACCATGGTTGTGAGCATCCATTCCCCGGCTCTGAGGGTGATGATGAATGTCAGCATGATTCCGGTATGATCCCGGTCAATGAAGGTGAGAAATGCAGCCGCATAGTTGGAATCCCGGGATTTTTCCAGTTTTCTGCGGATGGAACGTCGGAACAGGGCCAGGATCACCAGCCCGGACAGGAGCAAAATTCCCGCCCACTGCGCGAAACCCAGTTTGTGAAGGATTGGAATTCGGGCGGCAAGCTGTTGAACGAAGACAGTATGAACAACCCACTTTGTGACAATAACAATCAGGGCAATCCCAGCGCCAACGACCAATGTTTTCAGTTGGAGAATTATCTGAAAGAGCCGGCCAAAGGAATGGGTTTCCACTTGTGGCTCCGGTAAAAAAAAGACATGGTACAAGAAGAAGAGGCCGAAAACGGCGGCACCACAGGAAAACGCAACTGTCCAGTTCAGCGTGGTTCCCAACGTCACAACAACGCCGGTTCCCGTCATCATTGCGATTCGATAGGCCATAACCCGGTACCCGACGAATTTGGCCTGTCCGTCACTATCCAGTGCTTCCATGTAATATCCATCAATGGCGATGTCGTGGGTAGCGGAGAAAAATGCGCCTGTGAGGAAGAGAGCCGCAATTGCGGGAACAGCCAACTGAGTGGAAGCCATTATGGCAGTTATCACCATAGTGACAACAAGAATTCCCTGCATGGCCAGTATCCACTTTCGTTTTGTGGCGTAGCGATCCAGTGCGGGGCTCCACAGAAATTTGACAATCCATGGAATTCCCAACAGAGATGTCAGGCCCACACCCTCCAGTGAAACACCCATATCTCTGAAAAAGACGGAAGAAACCGTTCGGAAGAGGGTAAAAGGGAACCCCTCCGTGAAGTAAGTCGTAAAGGCCCAGAAATGGGGAGCGGAAAGTTTTTCTTTCAAGTCGGTTGTTGTTTTCAGTTTACCCTCTCATCTTAAAAGTAACCAATTACTCAGTGTTTCTTGTTTTCTGCCGAAGGGCTCGCATCCAGGTAGCGCCGGGCGAAGTTTTTTAGAAAAACACAATGTTCTTCGTCACTCCTGGTCAGGTTATGGATCAACTCTTTCAGTGCGGGGTAGCTCTCAACAATCACGTCCCGGTACATCCGTTCTTCGTCCATCCCTTCCAATTCGATGGCAAGTTTCAGTGCCTTTTCCGCTGTCAGATTAGATTGTTTTTCTGGAATTGAGGAAATAAACTGCAGAAATTCCCGGAGTTCTGACAGATCGACTGATACTTCGTCGAAGCTGTCCGGGTTTTGCCGGATCAGGCGTTTCTGGTATCTGACCATGCCGGCGTGGGTCTCTTCTTCGCGGCTCATTCGTTGAAAAAAACGATACAATTCAAGATCATCCGAAAATTCTTCCGAAAGCCATTGATACAGATTTTTCATTGAAATTTCTATTTCTTCAAGCATATTCAGAACTGTCATAATGTTAGCCATTTATTACTCCGTCTATTTTCTAATCAAGTAATTATACCACGTTCAGTACCTGGGAGTTAAACAGTAAGCAGGTCTATTTGGCAATAATGTTTAAAAAAGGGACAGTGAAACTGTAATCTTTTTAAATGTGTAATTTTATGGTTTCTTGTTGGGATTCTTTCAGTTATAATCCGCACATGAACTTTAGTATTGCGGGGGCTCCCGGGCTTACAGATGAGGAATTCAGAATTTTAAGAGACTACATATACCGCCGTTGCGGGATGTATTTTGAAGATTCCAAGAAGTTTTACCTTGAACATAAGCTGGGTACACGCTTAAAGGAGCTTGGTTCCCGATCATTTTCTCAATATTTCATGGAAATTCAACAATCCGGCGGAGACGAAACCGAGATACAGGAAATCTTTAATACCGTTACAACTACGGAAACCTCTTTTTATCGAAATGCGCCTCAGATGCAGACATTTCGGAATCTGGTACTCCCTGAAGTGGTGGAAAACAAGTTTTCATCGGGAAATAGAACATTGAAGATATGGAGTGCCGGATGTGCTACCGGTGAAGAACCATATACACTGGCAATGCTGGTTCTGGAAGGAAGGTCGTCGTTTCCGTCAGATTTGCGGATTGAGATTACGGCATCAGACATCAACAGGAGCGTGATGAATGCCGCAGAAAGAGGTATTTACACGGCCCGGGCTGCGCAGCGCCTTCCTGTCGAATTGAGAGAACGATACATGACACCCCATGGAGATGGGTTTCGTGTGAATCGGGAAGTTCGGGATATGATAACATTCCGATTTTTCAATCTGGCAAACGGTACGCGATATCTCAGTTTTGGTAAAATGGACATTGTGTTCTGCCGGAATGTATTGATTTATTTCGCGGAGGCTTCCCGCAGGAAGGCCTTGGAGGATTTGAGCCGGGTTTTGAATCCCAATGGGTTTCTTTTTGTGGGATACTCCGAGAATGCATTGATGATGTCTTCCCGTTTTTCGCTGGTATACTACAACAAGCGACCGGTTTGTTATCGGATGGCATCTTCAAAGGGGAGTATGCACCGTAGAATCCGGCATTGATGATGCGGGCGGTACGGAGATCATGCAGTTTTCCCGGGAGTTGTTCCATGAAACAGATTTTTATCATTTTTTCCCTGATGACTTACCTGGCCACGGGACTGTCCCTGCAGGCGGGATCATCCATTATTCTGAGAGGGGAAAATTGCGATTATCTGTATGATGCAAAGCTCGCTGATGTATGGAAAGGTTCCAGGGTCTTCAGGGTTGAGAAATGGCGAGAAATGGTTCCCGGTTATTATTTTGCCTGTGAGGATTCAATTTTTCGTTTCAGTAAAGATGAAATTACATGTTCTGATTCCGACTGGCGATTGAAAGTTACCGACTGCCTTCTGCCGGTTCCATCTTCAGCGAAATCGATTCAGGAAATGGTTCATGACGGACGCGTTTACCTTCCTGTCCGTTCCGGTTTTCTGGTTGTAAACTTGGAAACTCATTTGGAAACGCTGTTGCCCTATTCCTGGCAGTTGCAGTTCACAGCGGATGCCGGATTGGAGATGCCCATTCCGAAATTGGCATCGCAGAAAGAATCCTTGTGGCTTCTGGGCTCAGGGTGTTTTAAAAAGCAGGTTTCAGGGGACTGGAAGGAAATGGTGGCTGTCCCGGATGAAGACCGGATTGACACTTACATGTTTGCTGGAAGCCGTTTTGTAAATCTGGTTTTGTTCAAAGTCACCCAGGGAGAGCTGAGTTCTTTCAGGACAAGGGTGTTTTCATTTTCCAACGTAGACGGGCGCCTTCTTATGGACAGGGAATTTGGTGGAATTCTGAAAAACCCCGGTGTGGATCCACAGGGCAGACTGGTGTATGAATATGTAAAAGCATCAATTTTGTCCGCATTTATGGGGCGGAACAAGGTCAGATTGAGAATTGTGGATCCCGGCAGCGGGAAAGTGCTTACCCGCTCTTTTTCTGTGGGGGACAAGCGTCGTCACCTCTTTTTTATGGAGAGAGCTGACGGCACCCTGTTGATAATTGTGCAATGTAAAAATGGAAATGTTTTTGTGATAGAGCCAATTAGCGGAAATTTCAGGAAACTGAAAGATGTAAAGTTGGGCTATGATTATACCCTGATACGGGGAGTGGGAAATGGAGTTTTTTATAATGAGAAAACTGGTAACCGCGTTGCTGTTTCTTTTGACCCTGGTCCCGGCGGCAGCTGAGAAAAACATTCTTTGCGGCGGTGTGATGCTGAACCGCCCTGTATTTCTGGTCGCCGATGGAAAGGATGTTTCCCTTGAAGGTTTGGATGGGGAAATACTGTTCCGGGAGAGCAATGTACTGGCGGTTGACATAGCAGACAGTGTCGGTCTGGTTTTCCTGAAAGCGGATACCCTTATCCGGCTGGATGAAACATTTCAACGACATGAAGTAAAGATTTCTAAACTGTCGCCTCTTCTTTCCCTGATTCAGGAACCGGTCCATCTGTCGTTAATTGAACCGGGCCTTTTGCTTATTCCTGCGGAAGTTCCCATCCTTATGAATACTCACTCGGGGCTTAAACGTCCGTTTCCGGGAGCGTTTCGGTCAACGGAGGGAAGTCTTAAATTTGGAGGGATGAACAGTCTCTGGTCTTCGGGGGACTGGGTTGTATTTCAGGAAGGGGAAGTTCTGGTAATTGCGGCAAAAGCTTCTCTGGAAAACAGGCTCACCGTACCGCTTCAACATTCAAGTGTGGCGGACATCTGGCTGGAAGGGAAGGCAATTCAAATACGTCTTCAGAACAGAACCGGGTATTCCGTGGACCCATTGTCGAAAACATCGATCGGTATCCCAAAGAACAAGAATGACAAAGTCCTGATTCGACAACATGTTCGTTTCTGGAATGACACTTCAGATAGTATTGTGGAACTTCGGCTGAAAGACGACGGCCCTCTGTCGCTTATGAGTGCATGGAAAGTCGGTAAAATGAAGGCGGAGATATCCGTCATAGCCCCGGGGAAGAAACCGGTGAGAAGTGACTTATCGTTCTCCATCAAAACACTGGGAAAATTCCGTTTCACATTGCGTTACGATTCAGGCACGCTGGTACTGGATTTCCACGAAAAAGACATTATTGTCACAAAAGAAGCGGGGAAAGTTCATTTCTTCACCATTCCGGAAGGGCAGCCTTACGCTGTGGCGGGGGGAGTCGTCTATTCCTGGGATTCGTTGAGAGGCACCGCAAAGCGGTGCAGGTTGAGTGAAAGGCAAGATTGAGGTTGAGCCCGGAGGGAAAGAGGGACACTCACCGCAGAGTACGCAGGGGCCGCAGGGTAGAAAGAGAAAGGAAGGGAACTTAACACAAAGGCACCAGGGCACAAAGGTCAGACAGGGACAGGGGAGGGAACAGCTAACTCCCTGATTCTTCTTGCAAATCACAAATCACGAGTCACACTCTGTATGTAAATCACGGCTCCCGCAACGCGGGAGGGGATGAGTGATGGGTTCAGAAAAAACAGAGAAGAACCAACTTCCTGATATTCCTGCACATGCACATTCACTTTCATTTGCACTGCTCTGTCCCCGGTTTTTCCGTCTTGACATAATAGCTAAATGAGCTATATTGTCTATTGGGAGGTACAGCATGAAGACGATAACAGCAACAGAAGTGAAAAACAAATGGGGGCAGGTTCTGCTTTCGGCTATTCGGGAACCAGTGGTGGTTGAAAAGAACAGCCGTCCGGTGGTCGTTGTGCTCTCTATCGAGGAACACACGCGGTTGATGGAGCTGGAAGACCGGTACTGGGCCTTGCAGGCCATGGAAGCGGAACGGGATGGCTACATGAGCCCGGAGGAATCCTTATCGGCCTTGAAGGAACCTGTGGAAACAACTGAATGAAGCTTCAACTCAGCAGGAAAGCATACCGCTTTCTGGGAACCCTGGATGCCAAACAATACAGGCAGGTGGTTCGAAAGATTTTTGCTCTGCTGCGGGATTCTCATCCGACAGATTCAAAGGAATTGAAAGGGTCTCCGTTCAGACGTGTGGATGCTGGCGAATACCTGATTGTGTATCGGCTGGAAAAAGACATCGTAAAAATTACTCTGGTTGGAAAACGTAATGATGGTGAGGTCTACAAAAAACTGGAGCGCCTCTGAAGCAGGACATGCCACAGAGGTCAAGTTTAAGTGAAAGGCAAGATTGAGGTTGAGCCCGGAGGGAAAGAGGGACACTCACCGCAGAGAACGCAGGGACCGCAGGGTAGAAAGAGAAAGGAAGGGAACTTAACACAAAGGCACCAGGGCACAAAGGTCAGATAGGGAATGGATAAGGGTTGGGAAAAGAAAAGAATGGGAAAGTGTTAGGTTTGTGATCTGGCCCCATCCCTTCTAAAAGGTTTTCGCTTATCTGTCAGATTGAGAGTGACTGGTTAGTTGTACCTGTTCTTCACGTTGGTGACCTTTCTCCCAAAAGGATATGGTATAAAATCTTTTGCACATTTTGCTGGTGCAACACGTCGAATGTAAAATATTAGATGACAGATAAATAAGGAAGCAAGACATTCCCTTCTTTTCACTGCCTGTTTCGGTCAGAACACTGTACATTGAACACAGAACACTTCCCGTCTGCGGCGCTTGCGCAGGCGCTTCTTTCTGGTACAATGAACGGAGTTTGAAAACTGGAGGATGGTTTGCGAGTTCCTATACAAGTCGGGTTGATGCAGTACGTGGCACTGTTGTTTTCGTTGGTGGTTCATGAGTCTGCCCATGCGCTGTCCGCGCACTGGATGGGGGATGACACGGCGAAGCGGCTGGGAAGAATTTCTTTGAATCCTATTGTGCACATGGATATTATCGGCACTGTAATTTTGCCGATTTTACAGATTTTTACGGGGTTTATCTTTTTCGGATGGGCAAAACCCGTGCCGGTAAACCCTTTGAATTTCAAGGATCGTAAGTTTGGTATGTTTCTGGTTTCCTTTGCCGGCCCGTTGAGCAACATTATCATGGGCATCATTGCCATTGTACTTTACAAGATTTCTGTGCTGTTCATTTACAAGGGTTCGGTGTTGGAACCGTTGGTGTATCTGCTTTTTTATCTTGTTATTATCAATTTTGTACTGGCGGTGTTCAATCTGATTCCGATTCCGCCCCTGGACGGATCCGGTGTCTTGTCGGGGTTTATTTCGGAAAAGGCATATCTGAATTATATGCGGGTAATCGGGCCATACGGCTTTATTATCCTGTTGGTGCTGATTTATACGAACGTGCTGGACATTATTTTCACTCCGTTGTATCACGTAATTTTAAGAATTCTGGGAGCATAGCATGACAAATCAGAGAAAACGGGTTTTGAGCGGAACCCAGCCCACAGGGCGGCTGCATATCGGCCATCTGGTGGGGGCGTTGAGCAATTATGTGGCGTTGCAGGAGGAAAACGACTGCTTCTATTCGGTTGTGGATTGGCACGCATTGACGTCCATGTACAGCGATCCCGGCCAGTTGCAGGCGTATGTAACGGAAGTGGTGGTGGGATTTCTCGCGTCCGGTGTGGATCCTGAAAAAAGTGTGATTTTTGTTCAGTCGGACGTGAAGGAGCACGCGGAACTGCACCTGCTTCTGTCCATGATGACGCCCCTTGGTTGGTTGGAACGGGTGCCCACATACAAGGAAAAGAAGGCGCAGATGAAGGACAGGGATATGTCCAACTATGGGTTTCTGGGCTATCCCGTCCTGCAAACCGCGGACATCATCATTTACAAGGCGAATCTAGTGCCGGTGGGGGAAGATCAGCTCTATCATCTTGAACTGGCAAGGGAGATTGTCCGGCGTTTTCACCATCTGACCGGAACTTCGATTTTCCCGGAACCGGAGGCAAAATTGACAGAGGCGAAGCGGGTACCGGGGCTGGATGGCCGGAAGATGAGCAAGAGTTATGGCAATTCAATCTATCTTGAGGATACGGAAGAAGAAATCACAAAGAAGATTTCAACAATGGTGACAGATACCAGGCGGGTGAGACGAACAGACCCCGGTGAGCCGGAGGACTGCCCGGTTTTCGCCCTTCATAAGATCTTTTCCACACATGCAGAGCAGGCGGATTGCGCCAGTGGCTGCCGATCTGCCGGAATTGGATGTTTTGACTGCAAGAAGGTGCTGATTCGCCACGTTCTGGAGGAAGTGTTACCGGTGGGAGAGCGGATAAAGAAGCTGAAAGCGGATGGCGGTTACCTGAACGACGTGTTGAATGCCGGTGCGGTTAAAGCAAGGGAAGTGGCGGTAGCCACGATGGAAGAGGTTCGTGCCGCGATGAACCTGAAGAGGGGGTAATGGACTTTTCTCCGACTTTCGATCTGGAGTTACAACTGGAGGGGTTCAACGGGCCGCTGGATATGCTGTTGCATCTGGTGAGAAAGCAGAAAGTGGCGATTTGCGACATTGCCATTGCGCCCATTACCGAACAGTATGCAGACTACCTGAAGCGGATGGAAGAATTGAACCTGGACATTGCCGGCGATTATTTTGTGATGGCGTCCACATTGATGCTGATGAAGGCAAAGTCCATGATTCCCCGAGAGAAGGAAGCCTACGAAGAGATGCGGGAAGAACTGGTTTTTCAATTGGAAGAATATGAGAGAGTCGTTGTCCAGGCCGGAAAACTACGCCTCTGCCATAAGGAAATGGCCCGGAGTTTCCCAAGAAGTTTCAAGGAAAAAATTGAGAAAGAGGACCGGGAATTCAAGGTCGGGGATAATGGCGCTTTTTTACTGGTTGAACATTATGCAAGAGTGGTAGAACGTCAGAAGGCGCTCCGCCCCATCTTGATCAAACCCAAACCTTATACGATGAGAGATGTGCTTTCTCTCCTGTTCGGGGTATTCGCCCAAAAAAGAAAGGTTCGTTTTTCCGTGTTGGCCAAGGCACGGGAACGAGGTTTTGTGGTGTATCTTTTTCTTTCCATGCTGGAACTTGTACGTGAAGGCTCGTTGAAGGTGACCCAGACTGATACGTTTTCGGAGATTATACTCCAGCGGAGAACGCCTTTTACAGAAGAACAGCAGGAACAGCTCATTGCGAGGTTTGAATAACATGAACAACGATTTTAAGGCCACAATTGAAGCACTTATCTTTGCGTCTGATTCTCCATTGTCTGTGGATAGAATTGCAAAGGTGCTGGAAGCGGAACCCACGCTGGTAAAGAGCGCGGTTGATGAATTGACAGCCGATTGTGCCCAGAGAGGATTCAATCTCTTTGAACTGGCCGGTGGTTACCAGTTTCTGACTTCAAGGCGCTTTTATCCCATGGTGTTAAAAATGAAGGATACGGATAGGTCGCTGTCCCTTTCACAGGCGGCGTTTGAAACCCTCGCCATTGTGTCGTACCGGCAACCCATTACATCTCAGGAAATCTCGGCAATGCGTGGTGTCCAGTCTGTATCCAACATCTTACGGAATCTCCAGACACTGGAACTGATCCGAATCGCAGGAAGGAAGGACGTGATCGGCCGGCCCATGCTGTATCGGACCACTTCAAAATTTCTGGAGCTGTTCGGATTGAATTCCCTTGGCGACCTGCCATCACTGGAAGAAATAGGAGTGAATGACTCATGAGCGAAAGTCACAGAGATCGGGTGCAGAAAATCATCGCGAGGGCGGGAATCTGTTCCAGACGAAAAGCGGAAATATTGATTGAGGAAGGCCGGGTGACGGTGAATGGAAAACGGGTGACGGAACTGGGTACCCGGGCAGATATCAGCCTGGACGTGGTCAAGGTGGATGGAGAAATCATTCATCCGATGAGAAAACAGGTTTACATCCTCCTTTACAAGCCCCTTGGGGTTGTGACAACAAAAAGTGATGAGAAAAACCGGCCCACTGTCATGGACCTTCTGGGTTCGGAAGAGCGGAAGGGGTTATTCCCCGTTGGGCGGCTGGATCTGAATTCCGAGGGTCTGCTTCTCATCACCAATGACGGGGAATTCGGCAATCATATGATGAGTCCCGCCAGTCATGTGAGTAAGACCTACCTGATCCGGGTTCGAGGTGTGCCGGACGAGCGGACAATTTCAAGACTTGAAAATGGTATTATGCTGGATAGAGTGAAAACCCGGAAAGCAAAAGTTCGAATGGTGGGACACAGCAAAAACAGCTGGCTTGAAGTGGAACTGATGGAGGGAAAGAAGAACCAGTTGAGAAAAATGTTCCAGAAAGTCGGTCATCCGGTAGTAAAACTGAAACGTGTGCGAATCGGCAACCTGAACGCCGAGGGCCTTGGCCCCGGACGGTATCGACGGTTATCTGCCGGAGAAGTGGAAGCACTTCTGACACCCCCTGCGACGAACGAAAGGGCAGGGCGGAAAAAGAAGCCCGGTGGAAAACAAATCCGCTGACAAGGAGGCGTGATGATTCGGCAACCAAAACTGATAAATTCCCTTTCTCCCTACATCCCAGGAAAACCCATTGAAACGGTAGCACGGGAATATGGCCTGGACCCGAAAGAAATCGCAAAACTTGCATCCAATGAAAATCCTCTGGGAACCCCTGCAAAGATAAAAGAGGCTCTTCATGAAGCGATAGACCGTGTGTACATTTATCCTGATGGCGGTGCCTACTATCTCCGGGAAAAGATGGGGGAAAAATTTGGGATTGACCCGGACTGGATATTTTTCGGCAACGGTGCGGCGGAAATTATTGAAATGGCGGCAAAAGCGCTGCTGGATGTTGGCGAAACCACCATGTATTCCCAATACGATTTTGCCATGTATAAAGTGGCCACCTACGCGTCCAATCATCGGGGCGTTGAAATTCCGGCAGGCCCGGGGTACCATCTGGATCTGAATGTCTTTCTAAAAGCAATTGACGAAACGACAAAAATTATTTACCTCAGTAACCCCAGCAATCCTATCACCACAATGATTTCGGCAAAAGAACTGGATCGGTTTGTGGAACAGGTTCCGGATCACATTCTCATTGTCATTGACGAGGCTTATTTTGAGTTTGTGGACAATAAAGATTACCCGAACTCCATGAAATACATTCAGGAACAGGGGCGGAAGAATGTGATTATTCTCCGTACATTTTCTAAGATTTACGGTCTTGCCGGCCTCCGTGTCGGATATGGGTTTGCAAATCCGGAGCTGCTGTTCATGCTTAGTAAAGTTCGTTCTCCTTTTAATATCAATATTCTTGCCCAAGTGGCATGTATAGCGGCAATGGACTGTGACGACCATGTTCGGGCCTCTGTCGAACATGTGAGAAAGGAAAAGGCATTTGTCTTGAAAGAACTGGACCGTATTGGCCTGAGTTATCTTGCGGAAGAGGGGAACTTCATCGCGGTGAATGTGGAACGGGACATTATTCCGGTATTCACTGAAATGCAGCGTCGCGGCGTGATTGTGCGGCCCTTGCATGGCTATAACATGCCGCACTGGTTTCGCATGAGTTTTGGCCACAGATTTGAAAATGAGAAATTTATCCAGGTGCTGGAAGAGGTCCTGTGAATGGTTGCGGTTATCGCCATTGACGGGCCGTCCGGTTCCGGGAAGAGTACCGTTGCCCACCTTGTGGCGGAAAAACAGGGTTGGTTCTACCTCAACACCGGAGCAATGTATCGGGCGGTGGGTCTCTATCTCGCGGACAACAACATCCCCTGCGATGATTCAGCGGTTAAGGAGGAGATGCTGGAAGCTGTTGATGTTGATTTTGACGAAGAAGGAAGGATTCTACTGAACAAAAAAGACATTTCCGGCAGAATACTGACGCCGGAGGCCGCCCGCCATGCGTCTGATTACTCCAAGCTGTCAGCGGTGCGTAAATTGATGACCGCGTTGCAGCGAAAAATAGGCCTCAGCCGCCCCTCGGTGGTGGAAGGCCGGGACATTGGGACAGTGGTATTTCCCGATGCCGACCATAAATTTTTCATTGTGGCGTCCCCGGAAGAAAGGGCGCGGCGCCGGTATCTGCAATTGAAAGAAAAAGACCCGAAAACCACCATAACCATTGAGGAAATCCTCCGCCGGCAACAGGAGCGGGACAAACAGGACGCCGAAAGAGCACTGGCCCCCCTGAAGCAGGCGGAAGATGCCATCCTCGTGGACACAACGGAGAAAACCATTGATGAAGTTGTGGAAGAAATTATGGGCCGATTGTAAGCCCTGCGTGTGGATTCTTTTTTCCACCATTGTCGTTTTTTTGATTCTGATGCCCCTGTCTGTATCCCCGGCCGGAATCCGGCTTGGAAACATGGCATTGCCGGTGAGAATAAACGGAGACATTGTCAACGGAATTTACAGCAGTATTTTCGGCGCCCTGATTCCGGTATTAACCTGGATTTCACTGATTCTCTTTGCCGGGGAATCCAAACGGCCCTTTGTCCGTATCGCCATCTTTCAGGCGGGTTTACTGGCCATTGTACTGGTTCCGTTCAGTTTCAAATTGCGTCACTTGCCGTCTTTTCATACATTTCTCGTTACAATTATTTTCCTGTTCACAGTCGACGGCATTCTGAAGCTCTTCAGCTGGCTGTTCCATGGAAGCCGGACAGCTGCCGCAGTTGCAATGGCGTGCATTCAGCTTGCCGGCCCCCTTGTCCTCTATATGAACGATTTCCGGGACTTTTTCCCCCCATCGCTGGCACGGATGGCGAGTATCAGCTATCTGGAATTTCCCTTTTATCAGAAAGCCGTCTCATTGTTGAAGGAGGGCAGTCTTTCCCCGCTGATCCCCGACCTGATTCTCGCCATTGTAATCCTTGGAATTTCATTATGGATTCACGTAAAACAGCGTGACAAATAAGGCCAAACTGTTCTTTTCCCGCTGTTATCTTTCATCTATCATCCCGACTCTGTGGATGCAGAGACGGAAAAGTGGTGCCCGGAGCCGGGATCGAACCGGCACAGGGAAGACCCCGAGGGATTTTAAGTCCCTTGCGTCTACCAATTCCGCCATCCGGGCGCTGGGAAATCATACCATTTCAGCAGAAACGCGTCAAACAGATTGGTAGGTGGACGGACGGTGGATTTCCCACTTGTCTTCACTGCATCGCTGCGTTTTTAAGTGCTTTCATGGCGAGGGTTGCCATTTTGTTCTGGAAGGCGGCCAGTTCTGATGGCGTGTGCTTATCTTTCAGGAACGCAGCAGTTTCGCTGAAAATCCGCTTTTCCGCTGCCAGGAGGGTGGGGAGGTAACCGCTGTGGTCTTTGTTGTCCACCGGGTTGATTCTCATGTAGTTCTTCATGTTGCCTTTCCGATATGGACGGATGATTGCTTTGAGTTTTGCCGACTCCTCCCACATGGCGGCTTTTTCACCCTTCCAGAGGATGTCCGGGACGCTTCCAGCTTCCACCCAGAGCGGGATGGCGATGGCGGTGAGGGGTTCTCCGGTAATGACCCACAGCATGGCGGGGTGTTCCGGGTGATTCGGGTTTTTACCCACCAGGACAATGCAGGCGGAGGTGTAGAATTTGTTAATGCTGTCCTTTGTGGAAATCCAGGTGTCCGGCGACGCCGGATAACGCTTGTAGTCTGCCGGCGTGGGTTGGGAAACAAAGACGTTGCCGGTGTCTCTGGAAAAGTGGTGGAGAATGTCTTGTGGGCGGACAGGCCTTCCCTTGAGCCCGGCGAACAGTTGGGTTGCCCGTTCAAATCGCAGATAGCCGGCACCCTTGTCTGCTGAACCGCTTCTGGAGTAGTTGGTATTGATGAGGTATTTTTCCGGTGCTGCAGCAGGGTCAAACTTTTTGTAGCCGTGATTATGAATTTCAAACAACATTGCTTTTCCATTCGCGTCAATGACCCCGAAATTGGATTCCACGCCGAGATTCTGTCCCAGATTGGCAATGACGAGCTTTTCAAAATCTGAGATAGTCCGGCACTTTCGAAGGGCGTCAGCCATAAGAAACCCTTCCAGGTCTTTCAGTTCGCCGGGTTTCTCCGGAAGGTTGTATGCGGCGGTGTTCATGATGCCGAATCCGGCTTCATTGAGCCCGGCGTAGCAGATGCGCCCGGAGGTATCGTTATGATTTACCAGCGCGAGGTAGCGATAGGGTTTTTCGTCAACCAGCACGACTTTGTTGGACCGGACGTTGGTGTCCCGGTTTTTCCAGAGCATCGGGGCACCGCTTTTTGAAGCAAAACGGCTGATGATTGCCGAGGTGCAGTTGTCCACCGCAAAAACAGGTAAAATGACGAAAAATACGGAAAAAATGACAAAAAACAGTGAAAATTTAACGTTTTTTAGCAAAACATATCTCCAAAATGGCATTTTTTTGATGATTCGCACTTTTTTTGGTCCTACTGTTCCGCGATTTCAACTCTGCGGTTTCGGGCCCGCCCTTCATCCGTACTGTTAGATAAAACCGGGGTAAGGGGGCCGACACCCGCCGCTTTCAATTGGGAAGCGGGGATCTGATACTGTTGAACCATCGTGTTTCGAACCGCTTTCGCCCGATTCAGCGAGAGCGCCATGTTCCGGTCAAACGCGCCGGTGTTGTCGGTGTGCCCGACGACATAGAACTTTTTGTTTGAATTTGCTTTCAAAAAGGAGGCGATATTCATCAGCGCGGCTTTGGAGTTTTCCTTCAGCGTGGCTTTCCCGGTTTCAAAATAGACGCCATCCAATGCCACATGGCCTTTGGAGTGGATCTTGTCCGTCATGATTTTTGCTGTAACCAGCCCGATCTTCGGATTCTGGATTTCGATTGTGTCCTGGGTGATCAGGGTGAAAGCCAGTCCTTTGGGGCCTTCTTCATAATCCACGATGTAGATTGCTGCATACACGGTACGATCCTCGTCCTGATATTCAGCCGCTATGTAACAGTGGTTGTCTCCCCCGGGACCAAAGGAGTTTCCGAAACGTCCCTGATTCAACCCGTCGCTTCCGTAATAATAATTGCACCACTCGCTTGAATCGTTGCCAAGCTCACGGTCGCTGCTCCCTGTAAACAGGATTTTCCAGTCGGCCTTTTTCAGTGCGTTCAGGTAGTTCGTGTACACAAATATTGAATTATTGTCTTGAGACACGCTGTATTGGATGCGGGTAATTTTCCCGGCAACGGCCAATTTCTTTTTCCAGGTCTTTCCCCCACCCTCGGGAACGATGGGAGAAACCGGCAAGACATATTTGTCCCATTTGAGCACTTTGTAATATTGGATGATAGACCCGGAAAAGCGGGAAATCAGGGGATAATTCCGGCTTCCCGCCACATCATGATGCCCGATCCACTGGTTACTTTCATACAGGTTCCGGTCTGCGGAAATCCCGGGGATGGATGTGAGGAAAATAATTAACAATGAGGCCATAATAAGTTTTGATTTCGTCATTCCATACTCCTTATATCATTAAATCAGCGGCGGATTGATTTTTCGCCGTGGGAAACCGAATCTCAAAAGGGCTATATCCCGTTTATCCGGAAACGATAAATGCTGTGCCCATCTAAAGATACCAAAAACAAGATCCCTTTCGCAAAACAGAAGCCGGAGACAGGGGTGGGCAGTTTCCATGTTCCAATAATTTGCTGCCCACTGTCCAGTTGAAAGATATGAATACCGTCTGTGACCCAGAGGGAATGGTTGTAAAAGGTGACAGACTGCAGAACGGGAAACGAAAAGGTGACGGCTCGGTCGGGGACAAGGGTGTTGCCGTCTGACAGCCGGAAAGAAAAAAGCCCCGCAGGGAGTTGACGGGCAATCCAGAGTCTGCTGCCGTCCCATGCAATGCCGGAGATGTTTCCCACATCAACCGGAATGGGAAGGCGGCCCTTTTTACCCCAGAAAACAAACTTCCCCCGGTTGTCCACGGCGGAAAGTCCGGCCGGTGTGTTGGTGTATCCCCGGATGATAAAGTTTCCGGTGGCGGCAATAAACCCCGGTGGGGTGAACTGAACTTTTCCGTTGACGATGGGAAACTCACCGTATCCGCCGTCACTGCAAAGGGCCAGTCTGTCTGTTTGCTCATCGAAACAGATGTCGGTAAAAGTTGTGGAAGCGGCGCTGTTGAACATTGGCACGGGAAAAATTGCGTCAATGGCCGGGTTTTCAGCCAGAATGGGAGACCCGATAAAAGAAAGGCTCACGAATACAAGAAAGAAACTGCAAAAAACCTGTTTCATAACGCCTCCACAGTGTACCTGTTGCCTGTAATTTTATCACAACATCTTTCCATGGCCTGAATAATAAATCACCTGCCGATTCACTGCTGTGGCAACAGCAGGAACTGTTTACCGGGTTGTGGCTTTGGGTTTCCCGGTGATTCGGCGACGAATTCTTTGGAAAAGCTCTACCGGCAGTTGCCGGGAGTGAGTAATGTTCCAGCGTAGCTTCAGGAATTGGAGGCATTCTGAAATTCGCACCCGCCAGGGATGGCGACGAATCCACCGCCATGTGTCAAAAACGAGGTAACCGGTTCGTGCGGGTAGAACATGGTTACGGGTTATCAGCCAGTGTTCCATTTGTTCCCACAGTGGCATGGAATAGCCGGATTTGGCAAAAGCATATGTCAGTTCCCGAAACTCGTTGTTCAGGTAGCTGTTCACCAGTTCCATTCCCTTTTGAATGCGCTTTGTAAGGTTGAATTGTTCCGCAGTTTGAACCAGTTGCGCCACGTTCAGTTCATCCCGGTGGCGATGGAGCAGCTCTGCGGTATCCACAATCCACCGGAATGGGGGCGATGAGTTCCAGCGATAGCCGTGTGCGATGGTGTGGAACAGCAGGCCGGTGGGATGGGGTAACAGGGCGTTTCCGTTCAGGAGAGTGAATGGCCGGGCATTGGCAAGGATAAGGGCGTCAAATGAGGAATCGGCAATTTCGGAGAGTATGGTTCCGTGAAGGTCAAGTGTAAGGCCGTCAGAATGGGCCAACTCAACCGCTTTGACTGCCGCAAGCCATCTTTCATCCGGCTTTTCCGGTGGCAATCGATCCGGAACCCATCCAGTCTCTGATAGGCAATGTACAGCTTCCGGAAGACGTTTTGGAGGGATATACAGGTCCATGTCCATCATGGGGCGTAATGCCGGGTCTGGATACGTTTCCAGTGCCAGGGGAAGCCCTTTCAGGAGAAGGGGGGTGATTGCCAGCTGGTTCAGGGCAGTGAGAACAGATCCCAGAGCTTTCAGGTAAAGGCGATTGCGATACCAGTAATGACGATAAATACCGTGGTACCGTGTCAATTCTGCCTCAGTGAATTCTGCTTCTTTCAGCCGAAAGTACAACAATGGGAGTAACCGTAGTGAGCCGGAGTCCAGTTTCTCCAGGTTGCTTTGATTTTTCCATTCTTGCCACAATGCCGGCCGGGTTTCGGGGGCTGCGAGGAGGGTTTGAATCAGCGCTTTCTGTTGTGAATCAGGAAGGCAGCCGCCTTTTTGTTTCACATGTTGCTCCGGCGTTTCCGATCCAGTGCGGCTTTTAGAATACGGTGGTAGTCGCCCCGGACAGCTGCGCTACGCCCCAGGTTCTGGTCGTGTACCCGCCTTTGGACCAGTACCTGTTCCATTTTGTAGCTGGTAATTCCGGCTTCATTGGCTCTCATCATCCAGTCCATAAATTCTCCGGTTCTCCACACCGGGTTAAACAGGCCCACCTCCTGAAACACAGATTTGCGGAACAGTGCTGTCGTGGGCAATACCCCGGTTTGGGTATCGGGCCGGAGTATTGTTCGATTTACCAATTGCTTTGCCAGCTCCGCCGAATAAAATTCCTCAAGGCAACACAGAACATAAGCAATTTCGGGGCGTTCAGAAAGGATACGCTTTTGTTCCGCCAGTTTTTCAGGCAGCCACAAGTCATCCGCATCCAGAAATGCAATCAGTGAACCTGTTGAGGCCTCAATCCCCCGATTCCGTGCGGAACCTGGGCCCATGTTATTCTGTCGTATGGTGATAATTCCTGTTTTGGCAAGATTTGCCAGAATTTTTGGAGTTTCATCGGTGGAGCCATCATCAACAATGATAATTTCATCAGGCTTCAAGCTTTGCTCAAGAACGCTTTGAACAGTTTCCCGGATGTAACGGGCACCGTTAAAGACCGGGATTATCACGGAAATGGATTTCATTGCTGTTCCTGCCTGTTCTTCAGGGACTGATGAACCATCCGCAACAATTCCCGGTTTGCGGTTGCGGTGTTATAAGACTGGTTTTCCCCATGGATAGTTCGGTGAAGCAGGACCTTCGGCATGATCTCCATGGGGATTCCAATGTCTTTTGCCCTGAAAAACCATTCGCTGTCACTGCCCGAGCGGTAGCTTTCATTAAAGAGCCCCACCTTTTCCATCACTTCACGGCGAACCATCAAGGTTCCCGGAAGGTAGCCCACGGAAGGTTGGTTCAGCTGTTCGGTTTTCAGCCAGCGGGGCTTTGTGATGCCTGGTGCCAGCCGGATGATTTGGTGGGCCAGTACGTATCCCAGTTGAGGGTGTGAATTCAGGAACTGAGCCTGTCTTTCCAGTTTATCCGGCGTCCATTCATCATCCTGGTCCAAAAATGCCAGAAAAATTCCACGGCATTCTTTGATTCCCCGATTCCTTGCTGCGGCGACTCCCGTGTTTTGCTGATGAATGATGTGTATCGTTGAATGTACGGGGACTTGTTCGGATCCATTGTCGTTGGAACCATCGTCCACAATGAGCACTTCGCCAGGGGAACGGGTCTGAGCCAGCACACTATCCACCGCCCGTCGAATAAACCGGCCGCCGTTGTACAGGGGAAGGATAACACTGATTTCAACTGTCATTGTTCCAGGCTCCTTTTCACGAGATATTGTACGATTCCACGGGCCTGTTCCCAAGAGAAATTTTCAGTGACCAGTGATCTTCCATTGTTATGCATGCGGGTCCACAGGTTTTCATCAGTGTATGCGGCTACCAGTTTTTGAACAAAGTCTGTATCTGTTTTTCCGATGGTCATATGAATTGAATCCGTGACTCCGAGCCCTTCCGCCGCAATTGGAGTGCCTGCAACAGGAAGTCCGTGGGCCATGCTGTCGAGTACCTTACCCTTGACACCGGCACCGAAACGCAGTGGGGCTACAAAAAGGCGGGCCTTGTCGTAAAAGGAAAGCAGATCAGGCACAAAATCAGTGAAGCAGACCCCCTTGAGGGGATGTGATGCCCATGGTTCCGGTGGATTGGCACCAACAATGGTAATCGGCAGACCAGGCAGTTGTTCCCATATTTCAGGCAGGAGAGTTTCCATGAGAACTTGAATTGCATCCACATTTGGTGTGTGATTAAAGGAACCCACGAATAGCAGGCCGGTTCGTTCTCCAAAATGCGGAGTTGGCCGGTTGGATACTGTGTGGATAGTGGGCAGGATCTGAATGTCAGCCTGGGGATGAGAATGTTTAAGGATACGGGCCTCTTCAACGCTGACAACCAGCGTAACATCGGCATGGGTCACAGCATCCAATTCCCTGTGGCGGGCCTGTACGGCCAATGTGGCCAGTTTTCGGTTTTTTGTGAGTTTGGCTTCCCGGTAAAGGCGGATGTGATGAAGATCTACAGTATCGAAGACGATCATAGCGTCAGGAAAGTGGCTGTGGACGGCTTTCAGGTAGTGGTGTGCCACCCACTCGTCGCTGAATATGACCATGTCCGGTCGTTCGGCGATTATCAACGGGTTTTTCCCCGGCTGATCCGGAGCAGGGAGCACGACGATGTCTGATTCCTGAAGAGCCAGGATGTCTTTCACCAGCCTTTTTCCGTATGGATCATTGTGAAATGGGCGGCATGGAACGTAATAAACGTGTTCGCTGGATTCCTGCAGCAGTTCCAGCAGGTGAATCATTCGCAGTGAACCGGCGTCCAGGTCAGGTGTGGGGATACGAATGCCAAGGACTGCGATGTTCATGTACAGTAATTCTCCGGTTTCTCCAGAAGATGCCCCAATCTTTTCAGGGCGTCCTGTGGTCTGCCCTGGGGGACGGAAATTCGCCATGCGGGGAGAGTCCGTGCAATCCGGGTCAGGTCCTGTAAATCTTTTTCCCCGGCATGGGGCATCTGGTAGAGGGTACTGATTGCCAGATGGCGGGTTGCTTCAACTGGAGTCAACTGTGTAGCGAAAGCAGGGCTATGTCTGCGGGAAGGTATCACTAGTCCGACAAGTTTCAGTGTGTTCGGCAATTGGTTGGGTATGGAGTCCGGGGCAAACAGGATGGATTTTTCTCCGTCAGTGGGGGAATGCTCAGGAATGTCCAGATTCAGCATTCTGGAACTCTCTATCGTGAGCTTTGCGCTTGGATATACCGGAGCCACTATGTGTGGCGGTTTCAGGGATACTGCACAGTAATCATCCCCGGCGAACTGCCATTCTTTGCGGTTCCAGGTAGCCGTTGCCAGTGTGGATTTGCCACTTCCGCCCTTGCCACATAACAGTATGCCGCGATTCTGTTGCCCGATTGCTGCCGCATGAACAAGTATCCATCCATGCCGGCGAAGATACCAGTGAAAGAGGTGGCGAAAGGGTGCGGCCTGTTCGAAGGCAGGGACGGTGCCGGCATCACGTATCCAGTAGATGGCGGTTTTCTGCTCATGGTCCAACATGCTGAGAATGTCGGGTCCCATCATGAAGGAGGCCTCAATTCCGCTTTCCGGATCCGTTGTCAGTTCACAGCGTTGGCCGAATGCGGAAGTAGAAAATGGCAATTCAGGCAGGGGAAGTTTATTGCCACTGCATGCCAGAATGGTTAAATCAGCCTGTTTTTCCGGTTTGATAATCAGGTGGGCAAAGGCCGTGGATAACAGCGTGAAAAATACTGAACCACCAAAACGAATTCGAATGACCCGGCCACACACAAAAAGCCAGACATCGCAGATATCCGGTGTAAGCCGTTTCCATCGTTTTTCCAATTCCCGAAAAAATCTCTTTTCAGGGAGATGTACGCGATCAGTCATTCGCTTTTGTGTCGGATTCCGGTCGGGTGTGGGGCCATCCTGCTTCATCTACATCGTGGATTGGATCCAGCAACAGCAAATCTTTCATATCGTCGAATTTCAGGAGAGTACCTGCATTTTCCGGCAATTCTATGGGTTCGGAGATAAGTGTCGGTTCCCAGGGATCGGGTGTGTCTCTGGTTTCTATAATCAGGTCTTCAGCCAGAAGCTGTCCAATTAACTTATCCAATATCCGCCCGGCTTTTTCTTTTTTTGTTCGGAATTGTTTTGTAATGTGTCGCAGGATGCTTTCCCTGTTTGCTTTGGCTTCCAGTCCTTCCCATACACAGGTTCCAAACGCATCCAGTGAATAGTAATTTCCACTTTCAAAATGGATAATTATCACTTCATTATCAAAGGATTCAGCACTGACTGCAGGGCGATTGATCCGATATTTATATTCTGACAAAATGTATTCTCCTTATCAAAATCTCAGTGCGTTCATTGTACAAAAAATGAAACAGGAAGTGAAGTAGGCGAATCAAGCAGATCAATTCAAAACAGAAGTCTTTTATTCAAGTTGGTAAAAGCATGGAAGCAAGTTTCAAGATAAATTTAGGTGGTGAAAAAGTTACGCAGTTTGCTATGCTTGTTGAATAAGCTTAATGATTTATTAAGTATAGAAATAATAGAGGATGATTTGAAAAAAAGAACGAATTGGTTTATTTCTCGTCTGATAGGAATGACATCGGCCGAAATGATGAATAGTCGGGCAGTTCGGGATGTTACCGGTTCGTTGTTTCTGCGAGTTACCAGCACACTGTTACAGATTGGTCTTGCAATACTGGTTGCGCGAATTCTTCCACTGGAATCTTTCGGGCTCTACGCCCTGGTCATGTCATGGGCGATGGTACTGGTTGTCCCATCTATGGTGGGGACGACCCAGTTTATCCAACGGGAAATTTCTGTAGCCAGAAGTAAAAAGCAGTGGGAAAGGCTGAAAGGCCTCATTAAATGGTCAACTCATACTGTATTAATTGTTTCTTTCTTTTCTTCCATAGCTGCTTGCAGCTGGATTTTCGTAAAAATTCCATCGGGGAATTCGGATCGCTATGCATTTGCAATCGGTTTTATGTTGATTCCGGTTTTGGCCATGATGCAGTTATGGCAGGCACAGTTGAGGGGATGGGGAAATGTCCTTGCAGGTCAAGTTGGCACTGCGATTATCAAACCTCTCTTATTTTGCGTATTGTTGCCGGCAGCATACCTGCTTTTTACAAAGGAGGAAATAACGGCATCCCTGATTCTGGCTGTGCATCTTGTGGCAGCGTTTATTGCGTTGGGAGTGACCGCCTTCCTGAAATTTCGTCATATACAAATTCTCCACGGCACAGAACCCCGTACAGAACCATGGAAATGGTTTCGTCTTTCTTCGCGGTTTACAGTACTTAGTGCTTTAATTATTATCAATAATCGAATCGGTATTCTCATGGTTGGCGATATGCTCGGAAAAGCCGATACCGGTCTATTTACAGTGGCGGCCAAAGGTGCCGGCCTGTTAACGGTCGGCCTGATGGCTGCGAATCTTGCCCTGGCACCCCGGATGGCCGCATTTTTTCATGGAGGGGAAATTAAGAAGCTGCAACAAATGATTACCCGGACGTATCGTATCGTGGCATTAATTACTGTGCCAGTTGTCCTGTTGTTTGTTTTTTTTGGGGATTTTTTCCTGAGTATTTTCGGCCCTGCCTACGTAGTGGCCTGGCCGGCCCTTATCATTCTCTCATTGGCGCAGTTAGTGAGCGTGTTGGGTGGGCCGGTTGGCGGTATGTTGAACATGGCTGGGCAGGAGCGTTTGACAATGATAGGTATTGCCATTTCGCTGTTTGTAAATGTTGTAGCCAATGCAGTTTTAATTCCAGCCATGGGCATTAACGGTGCGGCGTTGTCTACTGCTCTGAGTATCTTTGTTGCCGCTTTATTGCTCAGCTTCCTCTGTTACAGGCGTTTGGGTATCTGGACCCCGGTTTTCGGAGCCGGAAAGTGCGGTACCTCACGGGGCCGCGTGGATGGTGAATAGTGGACGGCGGATGGTTCACAAAGGAAAAAAGCCGAAAAGTGTTCTGTCTTTGTTTCCCATCACTTTTTACTTCTTTCCCTTCCCTCTGCGGCACGTTAGGCCATTCTTCTTGTCTTTTGCGTTGTTGTGGATGTGCTATACTCTTCAAGTCCGGCGGAAGGGATTGGCCGGAACTTAATCCTGGGAAGAAAAATGGCAAAATTTGACATATCGGATCAGAAATACCTTCGAATCGGAGAGGTTTCCCGTTTATTGGGAATAAAACCGTCGGTTGTCCGATTCTGGGAAAGCCAGTTTCCCCAATTGAAACCGAAAAAGACCCGGCGGGGTCAGCGGATTTTCAATCCGGAAGATGTGGAGCTTCTAAAGGAGATCCAACGGGAACTAAAAGAAACCGGTATGACAATAGAAGGGTTAAGGAAGAAAATGGAGAAGGGGGAGGCAGAGCCGCAAAAATCAATGTCTTCCATCGAACGGGAACAACTGCTGCAGATTCGCAATGAGTTGCAGGCAGTACTGGATTATCTGAAAGCAGGCGAATGAAAATTACACGGAACTTTCTCGACGGAGCAAAAAAGCGTTTTCTGTTGCATGGCAAAAAGAGGCAGGCGGATGTGTATGTGGTGAATCTGGAGGCGCGGCCTGTTGTGGTGAAGGATTACTCTAAAAAAGGAACACTTACAAGGTGGTACGGTGCCTACACCCTCTGGCGGGAGCGGCGGAACTATGAATTTTTACAGCAGTTTGATTTTGTGCCGCGTCTTTTGGGGCGGATTGATCGTTTTGCCTTTGCGATGGAGTACGTGGACGGGCCCACCGTCGCCGAGTTGGAATGCCAGCCGGAATTCTGCTTTTTACCCGGAAAACTGGAAAATGTAGTCCAGGAACTGCATCGGAAACGATTTTTTCATCTTGATCTCAGAAAGCGGGGTAATGTAATGTCCCGGGACGGTCAGGTTATTCTCATCGATTTCGCCAGTTCCGTTCGATTTTCAAAGTGGAATCCCCTTTACTGGTTGATGCGTCCGTTATTTCGATATGTAGACGTCAGCGCGGTGATTAAATGGCGGTCTTTTATCTGTCCGGATTCACTGTCGGAAAAAGACAGGAAGTTTCTCAGGCGCTTTGAATGGATTCGGATGCTTTGGTTTTTCAACAAGCCGAGGCTTCCGAAGCGGTCCGGGGAAAAGGAAAATGGCAACTGAGTGGCATCAAGTCCCGCAACATCAATTGGACAATTTTGTAGAAAATGTAAAAAGCCGATTTTCGGGACAATCCGTTTCTGTTGTGGAATCGGCAGAATTTATCCCTGATACCGGTGCATTTGTTCCAATTGAAAGCAAATCTGATGCTGAAATCTTGTTTTTGTGTGAAGTCGTGGTGATTTTGTGCCGCAATCGGCAAGAAAGTTATGAAGAAGCATTGCGGGGGGGATTCACTCAGGCCTGTTTTGTCAGTGCGGAGAGCAAGACTGCGGATATTGAGAAAAAGCTAATTTCAGGAGTTCATGGGCCTAAGGAGTGCATTTTTGTCGAAATTCAATGAAAATGTATTCAATGCTACCAATCTGACGGTTCGAAAACGAGAGAAACTATTCCGGGAGCGGAACCTGGATTCCCTTCGGGAAAGAGCGGTGGCGAAGCGGACAACATCTCTTGAAAATGCTCAATCCCTCTGGGAAACAACGGCTGAACAGTTTCGGGCCAACGGCATTACTGTGTTTTTCGCGGATACTGTATCATCTGCCAATCGTTTCATTTCAGACAACATGGGCGAATCAAAGCTGATTGTGAAAGGGAAATCCCTGACAACTGAAGAAATGGAATTGCGGCAGGTGTTGGAAAGGGCAGGGCGGGAAGTGGTGGAAACCGACCTGGGCGAATGGATTATCCAGCAAAGGAATGAGCTTCCTTCCCATTTTACTGCTCCGGCAATTCACCTGTCTGCCGGGGATGTGGCAGAGATGATCAACCATAAATTTGGTGAAAATCTTCCTCCGGAGGCCCACGCTTTGACTGCCTTTGCCCGGCGGCACCTGCGGGAGAAGTTCAAATGCGCGGATGCCGGCATAATCGGGGCCAATGCAATCTGTGCAGACCCGGCAACTGTGCTGGCAGTCAGTAACGAGGGGAATGTCTCATTGTCCGCTCGCTTGCCTGAGAAACTGTTTATCGTCACCGGCTGGGATAGAATTTATGATTCCATAGAGGGGATGGAAGGGGTCCAACGCCTTCTTTCCGGAAGTGCCACAGCTCAGGAATATACCTCCTACGTGGACTTTTTTCGAAAGCCGCTTCCCCATCAACAGGCTTTTCTTGTGGTACTGGACAATGGCCGCAAGGCACTAATGGCAAGCGAATTTTCCGAAGGAGCCCGGTGCATCCGCTGTGGCGCGTGCCTCAATATCTGCCCGGTGTACGAAGAAGTTGGGGGCCATACATTCGGCAAGGTCTATCACGGTGGAATTGGCGCGCTTCTGACAGCGTTTACCGGTAAAGGCCGGGACGCTTCGTCAATCGCGTCGTACTGTCTTCGCTGTAAAACCTGTGAACCGTCATGCCCCATGGGAATTCCCATCGCGGACCTTGTCGCGCAACTGTCCGAATCCTATCCATTACCCTTCTATCTTTCATTACCATTGAAAATCCTGGGGAGAAATATGGGCGTTGTGAGTGGGCGTGGGCAGCAGAACAGTGGGAGTAAGAGTGCTAGTGAAAGTGCGAGTGGAAGTGGGGTTTGTTCTGACTCAAACTCAAACCCAGCTCCCGCTTCGCGGGAAGCTGTCTTCATCGGGTGTGCGTTTCGCAATCCATTGATGAAAAAGGAAAGAAAAGAAATTGAATCAGCGCTTTCCCGATTTTTCCCCAATGCGGAAATCCTTGATTCAGGCTGCTGCGGAATGCCCCATTTTTATAAAGGACAGTTGTCAGCGGCGAATGATCGCCTGGAATCTATCCGAAAAATGTTTAACCCTTATGACAGGATATTTTTGCCCTGCTCATCCGGATTTGCTTATCTCCGGGAATATTTAGGAGACAAAATTCAGTTGATGAGCGTGGCAATGGCGGAAACTGCGGGGAAAATTGATTCTGATATTCCGGTTTTTTATCACCAGCCCTGTCATCTCAAAACCGGCCCGGGAACATCGGAAAAGGCCGATTTGAACCAGGTAATTCCTTTTTCCGAATGGGAGAACGAGAATCGTTGTTGCGGCAGCGGCGGCACCTATTTTCTTCAGCATCCCCGGATTTCAAGAAAGATTCTCTCCCGAAAAGAAACCGGTATGGATGGAAAATTTACCATTGTCACGTCCTGCCCATCCTGCCTGCTTCAGCTTAGACGGGTTTTTGGGAAAGCCCGTGTTGTCCATTCTGTGTCTTTCATGTCAGAGTCAGCGCATGGGAAAGAGAGAAGATTTTTCACCGCATACCAGGCCGCAGCGGGGGAAGAGCAGAAGGGAACTTAACACAAAGTCATCACAAAGGTAAGAAAAGACAAAGAGTGAATGGGGATGAGTTCAGAAAAGGCAGAGAGTGGACAATTCCCTGATTGTTCTGTCATTCAATATTTAACACTCGGCGTGATGCGCCGCTTACGGGATGACGCGAAACCAGTACCGATAGGTATGGGCACTGTTACCGAATCGAACATTTGAAATGGTAACATGATATCGTTTGTTGAGTTTCAGGCCGGGAGTCTTCCATATCAGCGCGTTGGGAACACCGTAAGCATTGTTGTCCCAATGGATATCTCTTACAGGCATTGATTTTCCATACTGATCTGTGATCGTAATTCTTGCCGCATCCAATTGGACCAGTTCGTTTCCGAAAATATTGGCGCTGATGGGAATCGCAGAAAACGATAAAAACTCATTTTTATCAAAAAATGAAGCGGGATAATCATTGAATGGGCAGGCGACAAAGAAATTGGCGGGAAGTGAGGGCATCCCTTTGACCGCGCGATATACCAGGGCGCCGCCAGTGATCACGTCCCACCGACTTCCCGAGTGTCTGATTGTATCCACGCGCCCAAAAGAAATTTCCGTCAGAAACGGGTTCAGCAGCCATCTCCGGTGACCCAGAGAAGGAACATTGTGGTCAATGAGCCAACCGGCCACAATGTCGGATGTTGGAATCAGATACTTTTTCATTTGTGTGACAATGTCCGGTACACGGCGTCCAGAGAGGGTGGGATCCCATATGGAATAAGTGGATATAAAAAGGTTGCTGTGGGAGCTCGCCTCGGCACCCTCGTCAGAAAAACAGAGAGATTCCCGGGAAGGGTGGTGAGTCATGCTCCTGTTTGCCGCAACAATCAGGGCGGCTTTTGCAGAGGCCTCATCTATGCTGTTTTTGTATGTGACAGGTGAAAGCCGGTGCAACGCCCGGATGCGGTTAACTACTTTGAACGCTGTCTGAATTTCTTTATCGGTGAGCTTGCCGGGGATGCACTCCGAGATGTCCGGTACCTGGATGTAGAGTGGGCCTAATACCGCAGTTTCCGGACTCACAGGTGCTTTGCTGAGGCCCGGTCCGCTACTCGCTGTCAATGTAAGTAGAAGTATGAATGCGATCGGCAGTTTTTTCATTTTCTCCTCATTGTTTCCCAGTCCTTTCTCACCATTTACCATTCCCAGGTATTCTTCTGTTCCCATTCACTGTCCCTTTGCAATTAGCTCAGGATTGTGCTTTCGGGAGCTTTCTTGAATGGTTTATACTGAATAACAATTCATAAAGTTTCCTGTAATTACAGCCTTCTGAAGTAGCCAGTCTCCTTAATTTCCCGTTTTCCTCTCCTGTTTCTTCATTCAACATCTATCATCTGGAATCCGGCGCAAAGCGCCGAAGACCATGTGATAAACTGCTGAAAGAAACAAGGAGGGAGGACAGGATGAAAATTACGGTGTTTAACGGCAGTCCAAGGGGAAAGAACGGGAATACAAACCGGATTGTGGAGTCTTTTCTCAAGGGGGCTGAGAAGGCGGGAGCAGAAGCCGAGAATATTTTTCTTGTTGAAAAGAATATTGAACATTGCAGGGGCTGTTTCAATTGCTGGGACACGACACCTGGAAAGTGTGTTCACAAAGACGATGTGGAAGCCCTGCATTCCATTTTTCTCGCTTCCGATATCGTGGTGCTGGCGTCCCCTCTTTACACGGACAATATCACCTCGATTCTGAAAAAGTTTTTAGAGAGAATCCTGCCGCTGGTGAAGCCGAATTTTGAGTATGTGAACGGAGAAACCCGCCATGTCCGCAGGTATGACCGTTATCCCGATTATATTGCCATTTCCAATTGCGGTTACCCGGAATACAGCCAGTTTCAGGTGATGACCCGCTTTTTTGACCGTCTCGCACGGGAAACGAATGTTGAGTTGAAACTGGAAATTTACCGGACTATGGGTGAGTTGTTGAAAATTCAGCACATTTTGTTGAACCCCATTGTAAAGCGCTATCTTAAGAATGTGGAGAGAGCAGGGGAGCAGTTTGTCCGGGACGGCGCTGTGGATGAAAAATTGTTGAGAAAATTGAAGGAACCTCTGATTCCTGAAAAGATGTACAGGGATAAAACCAATGCCCACTGGGACAAAAAACTTTCCCGTCTATAGAAAACTATCGGACTATCTGAAGGCACGCTTCGGGGAAAAAGTTTACCGGGTAACGGTGGACGGAGGATTCAGTTGCCCCAACCGTGACAGCCATGATGGCGAGGCAGTACAGCCCTGTGCTTTTTGTGATGAACGGGGTAGTGCCGCAGCACATATTGATGCAAATCAGGTGGTGAGGCTTCAGTATGAAACCGGATGCAGGAAGATTGAAGAGAAGCTGGGAATAAGAAAATTTATTCCATATTTTCAATCTTATACAAACACATACGCCTCAACAAAGGTGTGCGTTTCCCGCTATCTTTCGGTGATGGATGAGAAGGCTGTGGGAATCGCAATCGGAACCCGGCCGGACTGTATCGCGGACGATTTGCTGAATTGGCTGGGAAAGTTGTCGGAAGAAAAACTGGTGATTCTGGATCTCGGTGTGCAGACATTGACGGATCGGGTATTGGATATGATTCACCGGGGCCATGATGCCGCCTCTTCCCTTCAGGTACTGGAACGGCTGTGCAGGTACCCGAAGATTCACACCTGCGTGCACCTGATTTTCGGGTTTCCGACGGAGACTTGGAATGAAATGATGGCTGCCGTGTCTTTGTTTACGGAACATGGGGTTAAGGGAATCAAGTTTCATCAGTTGAATATACTGAGGGGAACTGAGATTGCCGAATGGTACAAGGAAGGGCGGGTGTCTCCATTGGAACTTTCAGAATATGTCAATATAGTTGCTGATTTTCTGGAACAAATTCCACCGGATGTGGTGGTACACCGTCTTTCTGCCCGTGCAGACACCCATTCCGCGTTGATTGCGCCGGACTGGGGGTGGCTTCATCTGAAGCCGACACAGAAGATTGTAGATGAACTTCACCGGAGAAACAGCTTTCAGGGAAAGTTTTTTGGACGGGAAATGTCCGGGAAGGGTAGTACAGGTGACCGGTTATGGTGAGAATAGAACACAGGTGGTTTTGAATGGTGGATGCGGAGCGGTTAAGACAGGGTGACGAAGATGCATTCAAAGAGTTTGTCGGTGAGACAGAGCGCTTGTTGATGTCGGTAAGCTACGGAATTCTGTTAAACACCGAGGATGCCCGGGACGCGGTTCAGGATGCTTACCTTCGGTTCTGGCGGTCCCGGGAACGGTTGGACCCCAATGGATACATTCAGGCTTATCTGGTGCAGATTTTGAAAAATGTGTGCCTCACCATGTTGAAGAAAAGGGCAAACACAGTGGGGATGGATGAAATCCCCGAACCTGGAAAAAAGGAGACCCCGTCGTCCCGCCTGGATGAAAAGGAGATTATTTCCAGGGCAATGACGGTTCTCAAGGAGAAGGAACGAATGATAGTGGCAATGATTCA
Organism: Acidobacteriota bacterium; assembly: GCA_013151025.1. Classification (GTDB taxonomy): domain Bacteria; phylum Acidobacteriota; class Holophagae; order Thermotomaculales; family Thermotomaculaceae; genus UM-FILTER-49-7. The sequence continues at coordinate 20,438 of JAADJC010000019.1, read as the reverse complement.
TTACGAAAATATGGACTCCGCTGAAGTGGGAGAAATACTGGGGCTGTCTGCTTCCACTGTTCGCAGTCATTACCAGAGCGCCAGAATCCGAATGAGGAATTACATTACTCGTTTCTTTCCGGAATTTGTGAGGTGAACACCGTGAAGTGTAAAGAGTTTCAGGACTATCTGCCGTTATTTCAGCGGGATCTGTTGGATACAGATATGAACAAACAGGTTTCGGACCACCTTTCTTCCTGTGAGGCATGTCGTAGGGTTTTGGCATTGGAAAACCGAATTTCGGGCCACTTGGATATGCTTTTTACTATGGAATCGGCGGAGCTGGTACCAGACGGCATCGCAGACCGGGTACTGGAAAAGTTCCAGCAAAGTGAAGTGTTGTCAGTCAAGCGCGGACGCTCCCGGGTGAAGCTTGTGTTCCGGTTTGGTGCTGTGGCGGCAACAGTGGTGCTGGTACTATGGTTTTCGTTTCTCTTTCGTCACTCACCGACCGCTGGGATTGATCTGATTCAGGAAGCACCGGTTCGAACAGCCTTATTGAACGAAAGCCCGGTTCGAACGCCGGAAATCCGGGAGGTTCAGCGAAGAACTACAGTGACCCGGTTGAAAGAAAATGTAATCTGGATTTCATATACCAATTAGGAGGATTCAAGATGAGAAAATTGACAGTTATTTTGCTGGTCTTATTGGTTTCCGGCATCGCAATGGCTCAGAATACCACCCCGAAAGAAACAGCCGATGTGCCGGCGAGGTTGGAAACAAAAGTAATTCAGTTGAAGGGGGCGAAGTTGTCCAATGCATATTACAGCGCGATTAGGCGAATTGTCCAGGAGGACTATTCAACTGCCGCAAGTATGGATTACGATGACAAGAGCAATGTGCTGGTGATTACAGCTACGCCCATTACCATTGAAAAAATAGAGCGGCTCCTGAACAAAGTGGATGTGCAGCCGGATACACTGACGTTTCTGACCTACATCCTGCAGGTGGACGGCGGTACCCGGTTTGACCCGGAGCTTGACAGTGCTGTGGTGAAAGAGTTGAGGGAAATTGACATCAAAGGCGCAAAGATTATTTACAAGTCCCGGTTGCAGACTATTACGGGAAAATCTCTCTCTGCCAGCATGATTCCGGATAATGGTGCGGGATATCGCCTGGGATTTCGTCCGGACGGCCGTCGGAGCAGTCTGATTCTCAGCCAATTTCAAGTGGACAAACTGGTGCCGACAAAGGATGAATCCGGCAAAACGGTTTATGATAAATGGAACGTGCTGAATACTTCTTTCTCTGTGAAGGAGGGGAAACCGGTGATTATCGGAATTTCCAGCAAAAAGGATAATGGCGTGATTCTTGCGGTGATGTTGCTGGAAAAGAGGTAGTACCACCTACGGCGCTGTGCGCCGAATGTTAAATGCTGAATGTTGAGTGTTACATGGAGAAAAAGAAAGGAATAAGACGGGAGTTCCCCCACTCATCACCCATCATTTCTGTTTTACTTAACCTGCGCCGCTTATTTCTTATGTTTTTTTTCCATATCCTGCAGGCCGGTTTTTTGCAGAATTTCCAATTCCAGGCCGTCGTAGGGGCAATAGAGGTAGTCGGTGTTTCGCCAGATGTGGCCCAGGGGGCAGACCTTGTCACATTTTGCGGTAACAAAATCCAGTGATATCAGGTTCCGAAGCCGGAAGAAGACAATGTCTCCCTTTACGGTTTTTCCCCGAAACTGGATATCATCAATTTGTTCAATGGGTTCGGCACCGGTGCGCAGCAATGTGATGAAGAGTTTCCCGTTTTTTCGTGTCAAGGCGATGAGGCTGGAAAAAAATACGTGACGGGACAGGCCGCCTTTTTCTGTGAACCAGAATGCATTTCCTTCTGCGCTCCCTGGTACAGTGATTTCAGTAAGTTTGTAGGTTTTTCCCTGCTCCAATTTAACAATTGCCTTTACAACCGGAGGCTTTGTTGCGGTAAAAGCCAAGCTGGATGTCAGGCTAAGAAAGAAGAAGAGTGCCTTCACAGACATGGTTCACCTCCCCTGTGAGAGTCATGGTCCCGGTTTCGTTGTCCATGCTTACGATGAGCTCCCGGTTGGACGGGGGCACAAAAACAGTAATTCCCGGTCGATACATTCCGGCTGCAAAAGCGGCACACGCAGACCCGCAGCAGAGCGTAAAATCTTCTACGCCCCGTTCAAAGGTCAGGATTCTTACCCTCTTGCTGTTGTGTTCCCAGAACGAAACATTGCTGCCGTTGGGAAAAATGGAACTGTGACGGATTTTTTCAGCCTGTGCACGTGCTTTGGGAATGTCTTCGGGATAGCCATGGATAAAAAAGTGTGGGTTTCCCACAAATACATAGCGTCCGGCATGGCCTGCCACTGTCATTTCCTGTACTTGAATTATTTCAGGCCGAAAAGAGAGCGAGGATTTTCCGTTCTCAAACGCAATGGCGACGGGTACATGAAACAGGGAAAAAGCACGGGGAATTTCCGGATGTTCCGGGATGAGTCTTGCCAGACACAGGGAACCGTTGATGCAGAACGACAATGTCCCATCGGGATCAAAGTGGCGCACCATGTTACCCTGAACCAGCATTACGCCATCGGCACCGATGTTGAAATGAGGGCGGCAGATTCGTCTGGCCAGATTGGACTCCTGGCCGTGAGGAACGGACGAATGGCTATTGTTGTCAATAATAATCGCAAAGTCGTTTCCGGAGCTGTGGAGCTTGTGAAACGCTATTCCTGCCATTTCTCTTTTTTTAACCCTTTCAGACTGATGTCAAAAACCCCGGCAGGGAGTTTGCAGTTGATTTTAGAGTTGTGAAAGGTAATGTCCGTCACTGAGCCGTTTTTTTCTTCCACTTTGATACGGTGAAACAACCTTGTGTCCGGGTAGAGCCAGATTTCCACCAGTTTCACCCGTTTCTTTACTCGCCGTTTTTTGGGAATAAAGATGATATAGGTGTCTTTCAATTTTGTATCAATCTCTTTGATATAAAAATACTTGTTTAAAAACTTGAAGGTTTTGGATACATCCATGAAATTCATCATGGTGGATTTGTACTTTTTGACCTTCAGTTTGGAGTAAGTTCCGCGTCTGGTGTCTATTTTGAAAAGAAATTTGCTTTTGGACAGGACTGAAATGTTATATGGATCCGTAAATTGCCAGAGAAAATGTGCCGGTTTTTCGTAATAGAACTTCCCCTTTGTGACTGCCGGTTTTTTCAGAAGCCGGGTGGTACGTACCTGTGTAAAGCTTGAGGACAGCGTTTCGATGGTTTCATACCGGCTGCTGGTTTCCGCAAGGAGTTTTTCCACCTTGCCTGCGGACAGGGCGTTATCCGACGCCATCATCGGAAACGAGGTCAGTACCAATAAAAACAGCAGGCTGAAGGCTCTATTCGGTGAGAGTAATCCTTTTCTGTGCATATCAACCCTTGCTCAAGGATTCGAGGAAGTCCACATTGTTCTCGAATTTTCCAAGTCGTTCGGTAAGGAGTTCCATTTTTTCGACTACGGAGAGAGGCGCCAGCACCTTACGAAGTACCCACACACGGGTTAATTCGAATTCGCTGATCAGGAGTTCTTCTTTTCTTGTTCCGGAGCGATCAATGTCAATAGCCGGATACACGCGCTTGTCTGCCAGTTTTCTTTCGAGAATCAATTCCATATTGCCGGTGCCTTTAAATTCTTCAAAAATCACATCATCCATCCTGCTGCCGGTTTCAACCAGTGCGGTTGCGATGATAGTCAGGCTGCCGCCTTCCTCAATGTTCCGGGCAGCACCGAAGAAGCGTTTCGGCCGTTGCAGCGCGTTTGAATCCACACCGCCAGACAGGACTTTTCCGCTTGGAGGGACGATAGTGTTGTAAGCGCGTGCCAGGCGGGTGATGCTGTCCAGGAGAATGACAACGTCTTTCTTGTACTCCACAAGGCGCTTTGCCTTTTCAATTACCATTTCAGATACCTGGACGTGGCGTGTTGCCGGTTCATCAAACGTGGAGCTGATTACTTCACCGTTGACGGAGCGCTGCATGTCGGTTACCTCTTCCGGCCGCTCGTCAATGAGCAGCACAATCAGAAAGATTTCTGGATGGTTTGCAGTAATACTGTTGGCAATGTTCTGGAGAAGCACGGTTTTACCGGTACGGGGCGGTGCCACAATCAGACCGCGCTGCCCTTTTCCGATTGGGGTCAGGAGGTCCATGATCCGGGTGGACATCCGTTTCGGATCCGGAGTTTCCAAATTGATTTTTTCATCCGGGTAAAGGGGAGTCAGGTTATCGAACAATGCCTGGCGCTTGTAAGATGGTGGCTCAAAATTGATAGCTTCCACTTTTATCAGTGCAAAATAGCGTTCTCCTTCTTTCGGAGGACGGATCTGGCCGGAAACCGTGTCTCCTGTGCGAAGTTCAAATTTCTTGATCTGGGAGGGGGATACATAGATGTCATCCGGACCCGGAAGGTAGTTATAATCCGGTGCACGGAGGAAGCCGAATCCTTCCGGCAGGATTTCAAGAACCCCCTCAGAAAAGATGAGGCCGTTTTTCTCTGTCTGTCCCTGGAGGATTCGGAAAATCAAATCCTGTTTTCTCAAGGACGATGCCCCCTCCAGTTTCAGTTCTTTTGCAATCAACATAAGTTCGTCGATTGTTTTTTCTTTCAGTTCACCGATATTCATTTTTGTACTCCTTGAATGGATTTTAATTCGCTTAGGATTCGTGTGACCAATGGATCAACTCCATCTCCGGTTCGTGACGAAACAGGGAAAAACCGGTTATGATCTGATGCGGTATATGTATTCTTAAGGATTGAGAGGTTTTTTGCAAGCTGATTTTTTGACAATTTGTCAATTTTTGTGGAAGCCACCAGGAACTGAAGATTCAACTTCTGAATATAATCGAATAGCTCCAGGTCTTTCTTCTGGGGTTCATGTCGGCTATCTACAAGAAAAATCAATAAAATACGGGTTGAAGCTTCCATCAGGTACCTGTCAATCATTTTGTGCCAGTCATTTTTCATCTGTTTGGATACTTTTGCGTAGCCGTAACCGGGAAGGTCTACAAGCAGGAAATCATCATCCACATTGAACAGGTTCAAAAGTCGGGTTTTGCCCGGAGTTCCGGAAACTTTCGCCAGTTGTTTCCGTCCACACAACTTGTTAATGAGGGAAGATTTTCCCACGTTGGAGCGTCCGGCAAATACCAGGTGGGACATGGGGATATCCTTGAATTCTCCATAGTTGGGCGCGCTTTTGATAAATGTGAATGTTTGTCCAATACGCATAAGCAATCCTTACTGAAACAGAGCTATTGTGGTATCAGCTCAGTTTCGCTTGTGTTTTTGTTGAGGCGCTGTTTTTTTTCTTGCGGGACGGGAGCATAACCGATTCCGGTTTTCCAATTCCAAACATGATTTCCAGTACGCTGTCCATCTTCTTAACAAAGTGGAATTCCATGACATTCTTTATTTCTTCGGGGATATCTTTCAAATCCCTCTCATTTTCTTCCGGCATGATGATTTCGAAGATTCCTGCCCGGTGAGCTGCCAGCAGTTTTTCTTTGATGCCGCCAACGGCGAGAACCCGCCCTCTCAGGGTGATTTCTCCGGTCATGGCAATTTTATTGCTGACCGGACGGTTGGCCAGGGCGGAGAAAATAGCAGTGGCCATGGTCACGCCGGCGGACGGGCCGTCTTTCGGGATAGCGCCTTCCGGGATATGAATGTGCAGGTCAATATCTTTGAAGCGTTCCACAGGAATGTCCACGCGCTCATGGTTTGCCTTGATAAAGGAGAGGGCAGCCTTGACCGACTCTTTCATAACATCGCCAAGTTGTCCGGTGATTTCCACTTTCTCGTTTCCCGGCATGGTTATGACCTCGATAAAGAGAACATCTCCGCCCACAGACGTCCATGCGAGGCCGGTAGCAACTCCAACCATTGGGGCTTCCTCCGCAATCTGGTTGCGAAAACGTGGAATCCCGAGTTTTTCGTAGATGGTGGTTGTGGAGACAGGGACAGGCGCCTTCAATTTTCCGTCGGCCGCTTCCACCGCGAATTTGCGAAAGAGTTTTTCGATATTGCGTTCCAGGTTTCGAACGCCGGCTTCACGGGTGTATTTTTCAATGATGGTTTCGATGGCGTCGGTTTTGAAAGTGGGTTTGAACTTTTTCATGCCTGTTTCAAGAACCTTCTTCGGAATCAGGTGCCGTCTGGCGATTTCAAGTTTCTCATTGAAGGTGTAACCGGGAATCCGAATAATTTCCAACCGGTCCCTCAGTGCCGGGGGAATCGTATCAATAATATTGGCGGTTACCACAAAAAACACCCGGGACAGATCATAGTCGATGTCCATATAGTGATCCACAAAGTGCAGGTTCTGTTCCGGGTCCAGTGCCTCCAGTAGGGCAGAGGAGGGGTCTCCACGGAAATCGGAGGAAAGTTTATCAATTTCATCCAGCAGCATCAAGGGGTTGATGGTTCCTGCTTTTTTCATCAGATGAATAATCCGACCGGGAATCGCGCCGATATAGGTGCGTCGGTGTCCGCGTATTTCTGCTTCATCCCGGACGCCGCCCAGGGACATTCGAACAAATTTTCTTCCGGTGGCTTCCGCGATAGCCCTGGCGAGGGAAGTTTTCCCTACTCCTGGCGGTCCCACAAAGCACAGGATGGGGTTTTTGCTTTTTCTCGTCAGTTTCCGAACAGCGAGGAATTCGATAACCCGGTCTTTGCAGTCGGCCAGTGCGTAATGATCCCGGTCCATTATCGCCCTTGCCTGGGTGAGATTCAGTTGGTCACGGGTACATTTTTTCCACGGAATGTCAATAAGCCACTGGATGTAAGTACGGGAAACCGAGGCCTCAGCCGACAAACCATTCATCAGCTTGAGGCGTTTCAACTCTTCTTTTGCTTTTTCTTCTGCTTCCTGACTCATACCGGCATTTTTGATCTTATCTTCCATAATCTGTATTTCACTGACGCCGTCTTCCCCCAGTTCTTCCTGGATTGCTTTCATCTTTTCACTTAGGAAATAGCGTTTCTGGTTCTCGTCCAGAGTGGCCCGTACCTTCTGGTCCAGTTCCTTTTCCATGCGGTATACAAACGTTTCCTTCTCAAGAACTTCCAGGAGACGCAGCAACCGGAAATATGGAGAACGGATTTCCAGAAGCGCCTGTTTGTCCGTCAATGGAAGCTTCAGTGCGAATGCCAGCATGTCGGCAAAGGCATTGGGACGATTCGCCAGGCGGTGCGCTTTTTCCAGGTACTTGATTTCAGCCTTTTCCTTTGCCAGTTTGGGAAATTTTTTGATCAATTGAATTACTTTCGGTATCTGTTGCAGGCTTTCCATATCCGCTTCATCCCGAGGTAAGGGGAGTGCTTGCCCTTCAGCAAAGAACATCCCATCCACAGGATGAATGTCGTGGACTTCGAACCGCTTGATTCCACGGACGGTGCACAGATAATTCAGGCCGTCTTTTTCAGTAATAAAGGTCTGAAACTGAATCAGGGTACCCATGGAAAAGAACTGCCTGGAAGTAATCTTTTTCAGATTCTTGTTCCGTGTCGCCAGTGCAACCATGGTGCCGCCGTGGGTTAAAGCGTACTCAAACGGGACAGACAATTGGGGGAATGAAATGGCAACATCTGTTTCCACCTCAGGGAAAATAACATTGTCGGTTAAAGGGAGAATGGGAAAACGTTCTGTCATATTGCTCATCCTGTTTTTTTCCGTCTGTTCAAAGCGCGTTTGACATCCTTGGCTGTAACGGTCAGCTTTGAACGGTCGACCATGGAGGGTGATTCAAACATATAGTTCATCATAACTTCTTCCATAATCTGGCGAAGTCCCCGTGCGCCAAGCCCGCTGTGTGTGGCCTTGTCGACAATCGCGAGGATGGCACCGTCTGTGAAGCGCAGTTTAATTTTGTCCAGTTTAAAAATCTGCTCATACTGGTGCGTGAGAGAGTTTTTCGGTTCCAGAAGGATGCGTTTCAGCGCCGCTTCATCCAGTTTATCCAGTATTGCAATTACAGGGATTCTTCCCACCAGTTCAGGGATCAGGCCATACTTGGTGAGATCCTCAGACATTATGTGATGGAGAATATCTTCGGATGAGGCTGAAACCATCTCTGAATTACCATTTTCACCGATCTTGAAGCCCACTACTTTGCGGCCAAGCCGGTTTGCGATGGTTTTTTCAATGCCGACAAATGCGCCGCCACAGATAAACAGAATATTGGTCGTGTCAATCTGAATAAACTCCTGATACGGATGCTTCCGTCCGCCCTGAGGCGGGACATTGGCAGTTGTGCCTTCAAGAATCTTCAACAGTGCCTGTTGAACCCCTTCTCCGGAGACATCCCGCGTGATGGAAGGGTTTTCGCTCTTTCGACCGATTTTGTCAATTTCGTCAATGTAAATGATACCTTTCTCTGCCTTTTTCACATCAAAGTCAGCGTTCTGGAGAAGCCGAAGCAGAATATTTTCCACATCTTCTCCGACATAGCCGGCCTCTGTCAACGTGGTAGCGTCTGCGATAGCAAACGGAACCTGAAGGGTATTGGCCAGCGTTTGAGCCAGGAGAGTTTTTCCTGTACCTGTCGGACCCACCAGCAACACGTTGCTCTTTTCCAGTTTAACCTGGTTGGATCGGCGGTTGTGCTTGATTCGCTTATAGTGGTTATAAACAGCCACCGACAGCTTTTTTTTGGCTTCATCCTGGCCGATGACGTATTGGTCCAGCGAGGCCTTGATATCCATCGGTTTCGGGAGATCTTTCAGCTTGCTGCTCATTACGTCGGGTGTGGCGGCTTCATCATCCTGTTTCAGAATTTCCGAGCAAAGCTCAATACATTCGTTGCAGATATAAACACCATTTCCCATGATGAGCTTTTCAACTTCATGGTCGGGGCGTCCGCAAAAGGAGCACTTGTTGTTTTGGCCGTTCTTCTGTTGTTTAGTCGTCATCTCCGGTTTCCTCTTTTTTTGTGATAATGCGGTCGATCAGCCCGTAAGAAATTGCTTCTTCCGGCGACATGATGTTATCGCGGTCCGTATCTTTTTCGATCTGAGTAACCAGTTTCCCGGTATGGGTGGCCAGAATACTGTTGAGCAAGGATTTAATCCTGGCAATTTCCTTTGCATGAATCTCAATGTCCGATGCCTGCCCCTGCATTCCCCCCATGGGCTGGTGAATCAGAATCCTGGAATTGGGCAGAGAAAAGCGTTTTCCTTTTGTTCCGCCGGCAAGGAGAACCGCACCCATGGATGCCGCCTGCCCAATACAGATTGTGCTGATATCCGGTTTAATAAACTGCATGGTGTCATAAATGGCCAACCCGGCGGAAACGGAGCCGCCGGGGGAATTGATGTAGATGGAAATATCCTTATCCGGATTTTCCGCTTCCAGGAATAGAAGCTGGGCAATTACCACATTGGCGACACTGTCGTCAATGGGTGTTCCGATAAAGATGATATTGTCTTTCAGCAGGCGTGAATAAATGTCATACGCCCTCTCTCCCCGTCCTGTTTGTTCAATCACCATCGGAATCAACATGTTTTTCCTCCGTCTTTTCTTTTGGTTTTGAAGACTTTTTCGCAACTGGTTTCTTCTTGTGGTCATGGCCTTCATGGCTCATATCTTTTTCTTCAAAAGATGCTTTTTCCACAAGGAGATCAAAGGTCTTGTCATTTCGTACCATTCCCTTGATGTTGTCCAGTTCGCCCTGTTCTTCGAAAACCTTGCGTACCTGCTTCACCGTAGCATTTTCTCCAAACCCTGCAGCAGCTTTCTTTAACACATCATTAATTTCTGAATCTTCAACTTTCACGTCAAACACTTCGGCAAAACGACCGAGCAGGATGGACTCTTTTACCCGTTGTTCCGCTTCTTTCTCGCTCTGTTCGTAAATTGCCTTTATTTTCTCTTCGTCTTTCTCCATCGGGATGCCATAACGAGCCATCTGGCTGAAATAATTTTCAGTCATCTTACGGGCTTCTTCGTGTATCAGGGTGGGTGGCGCCTCAAATTCATGGGTTTTCAGCAGATGGTCCATCACTGCCCGTTGTTTTGCCGATTTTTCAGCCTGTTCGTACTTTTCGGTCAGGTTCTGCCTGATATCTGCTTTCAATTCGTCAAGGGTATCAAACTTCCCCATCTCCTTGGCGAAATCATCGTTCAATTCCGGGATAATCTTATCCATAATCTGATTCACAGTTGCGGTGAATGACACGGTTTCGCCCTTGAGCATTCCATATCGTTCATCATCCGGGTAGGTGATCGTGAATGCCTTTTCTTCCCCAACAGCCATTCCAATAATCTCCGGTACTACCGGTGCAAAATAGCCGTCATCCTGAAGCTCAATTTCCAGTTTTTCGTTGTTAATAAGGGTTTTTCCATCCTTATCATTACCTACCAGCTTGATATTTATAAAGTCATTCTTTTCTGCTTGTTCCTTGCCCACCGGTTTCAACTGGGCACGCTGCTGCCGGAGATCTTCCAGTACTCTTTCCGCAGTTTCTTCAAGGTTCTTTTCCTGTATCGGAATGGTCAATGTGGGATTATCCATTTCCTTCAATTCGAATTCCGGAAGAATTTCCACATAAAATCCGGCTGAAACCGAACGATCCGGGTTCAGCTTGAAATCCACAATTTCTTCCCTGATAATTTTCCCCAGTTCCTTTTCAGTTTCTTTCAGCGCTGCCGGATACTTGTCGTTGGCGACAAAGCGGATAATTTCCTGCTCAATCTCTTTCCGGTACCGGGTTTCGACCAGGTGAAGGGGCGCTTTGTTCTTCCGAAAGCCGGGTATTTTAACCCTTTTCTTCAACTCACTGATAATAGAAGTGTATTCTTCATTAACTTCTTCGGGTTTAAGGTCAATGAACAGCTTCCGAGTAACAGGACTCAATGTCTCAACTCTGGTTTCCATTTGGAATCTCCTTATTTGATCATTGCAAATTGTTATTGGATTTATGGTGCGAGAGGGGGGACTCGAACCCCCACACGCAAAGCATACCAGATCCTAAATCTGGCGCGTCTACCAGTTCCGCCACTCTCGCATTTCTGGCAGAACCCTGTGGTGTTCAGCAATGTGGATTTTAGAGTGTTTCGCCATAATGTCAAGGGAAATCTGGTCGGAATCGCCGCGCGATGTAGTTTGAGTAAAAGGCAAGGTTGATGTTGAGTGCCGGATAGAATCCAAACAAGACCAGGAACGGGGTAATCCATCTCTTGAGGTTTCTGCTCGTCACTGGTACACGCACAATAAACTTAATGGTCAGGAAAAGTGAAGATCAATGATATACTTTCAGCATTATGAAAAGTTTAAAACCAATAATTCTATTTTTCATTCTGGCCACTTCCGCTTGTCAACTGCCGGCTGAAGATGCCGTGGATAAAATTAAAGTTGGAGTCTTCGATAAAAATGGAGGTAGTCCTTACTGCATAACCGATGCGATTGAATCGTTAAGAATTGATCGCGGTATTGAAGCCAGAACGGTTTCGGCTGCTGACATTCTGTCTGGAGCCGCCAGCGATATCGATGTATTTTTGTTTCCTGGCGGCAGTGGCAGAAGTGAAACAGGAAACCTGGGAGAAATGGGCCAACAAAAAATCATAGACATGGTAAAGAATCATGGGAAGGGTATTGTTGGGATTTGCGCAGGTGCATATGTGTTGTCTGAGACCCCCGGTTATCCGTCTCTGGCACTGAGTGGTGGTGAAGCAATTGACATCAAGCATGACCATCGCGGACACGGTCTGGTAAAGTTCACACTTACCGAAACCGGGAAGGATATATTTCCGGAACTGAAAAATCGCGAGACTTGCTATTGTCAATATTACGAAGGTCCCGTGCTCATCCCGGCTGAAAACTCAAAATACCGGTATAACGAACTGGCAACAATGCAAAGTGACGTGCATCTTATCGAAGGCACTCCCGCGAATATGACTAACAACCGTCCTTTTATAATTGTAAGCAATATCGAAAAAGGAAAATCAGCATCTGTTGTCGGCCATCCGGAAAATACACCAGGTATGCGGTGGATAATACCCCGATTGGTTCGTATTGTTGCCGGAAGAGAAATTGTTCCATACAACAAGAACGTAGTGAGGCCCGGAATTTACACAAAAGAAATATTGTGTAATGCGGAGCAACTGTCAAAACAACGGAAAGCTCACAATGCGCTGATCGGGTCAAAAGAAGAAAAACTGAAAGCCATGCAGGTTCTTTACGAAATGTGTGCATGGTCAGCAAAAAAATGGATTCCGCCGATGGTCAGGGATAAAGATTTTGAGGTGAGACTGCTTGCGGCTCAGCTTATTGTCAAACTTGAAAGAACTGATGCAATAAATGATTTGAAAGCCGCAGTCTTAAATGAGTTAACCCCAAAAAATAAAAAGCTGTTGCAGGGACAATTGGAATTGCTGGAGAATATCCCAGGCAACAAATAGCGTGATTCTTCACTCATCATGTACCGCCTGTTCTGGTTCTTTTCCCTGTCTTTACTCAACCTTCTCCGCTTTTCGACAGCAGGAGCGGGAGGTAAGTAGAGAAATGTAAGTGCAGGAGGGAAAAGCCAGGTAATCCCTCAATGACTTTTTATTGCCAATTCCCTGATTTTACAGGTCACAACGTACTGCGCGTGCACTGCGGCCACATGATTTTTCTTTCATGCACACGCACTTTCACTTAGACCGCCTGTTTCGGCGCGTCAAAACAGATTTCGGTTGCAATTGAAAAGTGGGGTGTTATAATTTCAACATATGAAAGAAGACCTCAGGAGTGAACTGTTGGGAATTACGAAGTGCTCGCGGTTGATTGTCACGATTATTTTACTCTGTATGGTTTTGTGGTCTTTCCCCTCTCACGCTGAGGTCAAAGGAGTTAGTGGGCAACTGCAGACTGCTTTGGTAGATGGCGTGCAAGCGAAAACAGAGAAAGAGCAGCGTGAAGATATCCGCAGTATCCGGCGTTCCGTACATGAGGGCGGGTACAAGATAGTTCCTTTTACTGAAGAGCTCTTTATTCCCGCACAACGCAATGCCGGTGCGACCTCCTTTGGGAAGGCGCTGGACGAATGGAACCCGGAATGGAAAAAAGGCCGACTCCCGGGCATTGACAGACTGATTATGGCAGGGAAGGTAAAGACGGCCCTGGGCTCCTTTGTAAGAGTCATTGGCGCCATGCTGAAAGATCCGATGAATATTGTCCGTTTGCTGCAAAGTATGTTTGAGGGGCTTTATTTTCTTGGGATGCTCCTTTTTGCTATTTTCGGAATTATTGCAATGATAAAATACGGCCGGAATTTTCATCACGATATCACGCAATACCTGGAAACCCGGATTTCATCTAATTTTCTAAGGGTAGTGGCAATTTCACTGTTCTACCTGTTGCCGGTTCTGTTCACGGTTCCAGTGAAATATTTGCCGATGTACTGGATATTGCTTCTGTCGCCCTACATTTTGAGAAATGAGCGAATAGGACTTGCTCTCGCTGCCGGCTTAACGCTTGTCTTTCTCCTTGGGTTTGCGTATGTGGCCAGGGTTGGGAACCAGGTTTCTTCCCCTGAGTTTCTCTATTACCGGTCAATGCAGATGCCATTTTCGCAAGTGGAAGGGTTTAATCCGAAACCGCAATTGGAACTTTTTTCAAAAGCGACCAACCGTATGAGGCGGGGGCAGTTTTCGGATGCCATCTCGTTTTACAAAGAAATTAATTCTTCTTCTTATCTGTATCCTTTTGCGCTGAACAACATTGGTGTAGCATATTTTCATCTCAATGAGTTTGAGCTGTCCCGTGATTTTTTCAAAGAAGCTGCCCAGAAGACGGAAGATCTGGAGGCACCGGGTTATAACCTGGCGGTTGTCATGCTGAGCACTTACAATCTGGCAGAATCGGATAATGAGCTGAATTCAACCTATGAGAAAAACCCTGATCATGCAGTCTCAACACTTCTGAATCAGGCCCGGAACCCCGTACCCCTTCTGGAAGTACCGGGGACATCATTTCTTTACAGTAAGCTCTTTAGCATGAGTTTTCGGAACGGGGTTCCTTCCGGTGAGATTTCAGGTAAGAAAGAAATGGTGTTTGTGATTATTCTGTTGATTCTGTTTCTGTTTCTTTCATTTCTATTCAGGGACCGGGATATGTCTGAGAGTTGTTCCCGCTGCGGGAAAGCGTTCCGTTTCCTGGAATCTCATAATGACAGTATGTGCAAGCAGTGTGTGACTGTTTTTGTAAAGAAGGAGAATCTGGATTCAGGTAAGCGGATGGCAAAAGTGGAGAGTATTCGTAAATACAATCGGCTTCGGAAAATTGTGCAGGGCGTGATTGGTTTTCTGATACCCGGCAGCTACAATATATTTGTTACAGGAAGTGCGGTTCGGGGAGTCTTGCTATATTTCCTGTTTTTCGGGTGTCTGTTACTGAGCCTGGGCGAGATCAGAATGTTTGGCAGTTGGTTCTTGGCGTTGCCACTCCTTTTAATCATTGTTCTGCTAATCATCATTAATGTATTCAGCATTTTACCGAAACTGGGAGAAGAGTAAATGGCACTTGAAGGAACATTAAAGGACTTCAGTCTTGCTGATATTTTCCAATTGATCGGGATTCAGAAAAAAACAGGTATGCTCGTGTTAAGGGAAGGAGAAGAACTCGTTCGGGTCAGTTTTCATAATGGCTCAATCGTGGGTTCCGAGAAGGAATCCGAACAGTCAGAATCCCGTCTGGGGCATGTACTGGTCAAAAGGGGAGTAATTTCCCAGGAACAGTTAAATCGCGCACTGGAAGTCCAATCTGAGAGCCTTCAGCGCCTGGGTCAGGTGTTGGTGAAAAACGGGTTTATTGGTTCTTCAGACCTGAAGGAGGCCCTGCGTAATCAGGTTCTTCAGATCGTGTACAGCCTGTTCAGGTGGAAGAACGGACATTATCATTTTTCCCCTCGGGATGTGGTTGATTATGACAGTGAGAACTTTGAGCCCATTTCCACTGAAAGTATTCTGATGGAAGGACTGCGGATGCTGGACGAGTGGCCGCTGATTGAGCGGGTTATCAATGACCCATACGTAGTTTTCAAGCGAACGGATAAATCGTCGAAGGTGAAAGACTCTTTTTCTTCCTCGTTTGATGAGCCTACTTTGGGAAGTGATCTGGAAGCAATCAGCCTGCCACATGATCAGGTATATGTTTTGCAGCTGATAGACGGTGTTTCATCAGCCAAGGAAATTGGAGATAAGTCCAAACTGATAGAATTTGAAACCTATCGAAGCCTGTACGACCTGTACGAAGCTGGTTTCATTGAAAAGACTGAATACACTATCCCGGCTGTTTCCGATTACTACCGCTACTCTGAAGAACGGAAGGAGTACAGTACTCCGGTAGCGATTTTTGTGGGTATTCTGTTTTTTATGGGATTCGCGTTATCGTTCCACAGCCCTGTTGGAAAAATTTTCCCGGCCTACAGTACGATTGACCATCAAACAGATATTGAAAAACTCAAAGAGTTCAGCCGTCTTGAAAAAACAAAAATGGATGAGCTTCACCGAATCATCAAAAGTAACTTTTCTGTGAAGCCCGGGAGTATGATTACAGTGGGAGAGGACCGGTATATGCTGCCTGGGCAGTATGGACTCCGAATCCCATTCTCGATTCAATGGCAGACAACTGAAACCAATGAACCTGTTGAAACGAACTGACGTTCTCTTTCTTATCTATGGGTGTCAATGGTTCGCACTCTTTTTGATTCAAAACGCTGTGCCGGATTATTATCTGGTTGGAATGACCTTTTTCTTTTTACTTGTTGCGCCTCGTCCCTGGATTTTTCTCATAGCCCAGATTGTTTTTGTCGTTGTTTCTCCTCCTGCAGTATTCCGGGCTATATCTTTTGGAATTCTCTTTCTTTTTTTGCGGGACAAGAAAGTTCCGTTTCGTATATCTCTGGTCCTGCTCATACTTCTTTTTCTGTTACTGGCCCGATATGATGGATTCCGGATTCCGGTGGTGTTTCCCGGAGTATTGGCCCTGGGTGCACTGGTGTACGCAATTTCCAGGGTAAAGGGACTTGTAAAGGTCCTGACACCCGCTCTGCCCGTGTATCTTATTACTTCTGTGATGTATGTATTCTTTTACCTTTTCTGGGAACACGCATACCGCTTCAAGCCGGTGTCAGTGATTCCACTGGATCTAATTCAACTGACTGCGGTGGCGGCATTATTTTGTACAATACGTCCGGGAGGGGATTGTGGAAATGAAAGAAATGAGGCGGCTGGTGTTGAATCCGTCGACATCTGCGTCGATTCTGGAAGAAATATTTGAAAAGAATCGGCAGGAAACTCACGCTCATGCGATATGGGTCGGGTTGTCCATCCATCCGCGTTTTCCCGACACACTCAGGGAAACGATCTTTCCCCACCTGTTCTGGCGGGATCTACTGAAGGTACTGGATTGTCCCGCTGTTCCGGAACGGGCAAAGCAAAAAGTCATGCAATTATTGCAGCGGCGGATGGAGCGCGTCGCCGCCGGTGAGTGGAAAGCTTTTGCCAGGGCGTGTTCACCGAAACTGTTTCCATGGGTAATGAAGCAGGACCAGGACGGCCTGTTTGCTGTCCTCTTGGAAAATCCCCGGATGACTGAGACAGCTCTGGTACGGTTAATCCATTCCCCGGCAATGAAACCGGAGTTTTCGGTACAGATTGTAGATAATAGGGTGTGGCGGAAACGGCGGTCTGTTCGAAAAGCACTGGTCTACAGCAAAAAATCTGATTTAACTTCAGCGCTGGTTTCATTGAAGGGGATGACGAAGTCGGAACTGAAAGAAGTAGAGGGGACCTATACGCTACATCCCCTTATTCTGATGTCAGCCAGGGCACTTATCCGCGAAAAAGGTGGACTGAAATAATCACTGCCATTGTGAAGGTCAGAATTGACTTTAGTATAATTCCACTGATTTTACCGATGAGAACACCGACAACAGAACGGAAAATAACTCCTGCCTCGGTTCGGCCGGCAACCTGTTCACCAATCACGACACCAACTACGAGACCAATGGGGATCAGGTAAAATTGAAAGGTTGCAAATGCGAAGAGAAAGCCGATAAAGAGCCCGATCATGGAGCCCCAGACAGCCTGTTTTGACGCGTTGAACGTCTTGGCGCCGATGGTACCGGATAAGATTTCGATCAATTCTGCGATTACCATGAGGACAAAAAGTACGATCAGAACGTGGCCAGTCATAATCTGGAAGCCGGTCGCCCACCCGTAAATAAGTGCGGTGAGGAAGGCAAGTACACTTCCGGCAAACCCGGTCATGGATAAGACCAGTGAAACCAGCAAAAACAAAATTACGACGAATTGTCCAAGTATCAATAGCATAACAAAAGGGGGAGAGATTCTCTCCCCCGGCAAAGTCAGCCTTTCAGGCCCTTGTCTTCCAGCCAGCGTTCCGAATCAATGGCGGCCATGCATCCGGAACCTGCTGCGGTAATTGCCTGACGGTATACATGATCCCGAACATCTCCTGCGGCAAAAACCCCTTCAACAGACGTGTAGGTGCAATCCGGTTTCGTTTTGATGTAACCTGTCTCGTCCAGCTCTATCTGTCCACCCAGGAAATCCGTGTTGGGTTTGTGGCCGATGGCAACAAAGAAACCGTCCACTTTCTGCTCAAACTCTTCGCCGGTTTTGACATTTTTCAGCCGGATTTTTTCCACCTGCTGGTTACCCAGCACTTCCACGGGAATGGCACTCAAAATAAATTCAATCTTCGGATTGTCCATTGCTTTTTTCTGCATGATTTTGCTGGCACGAAGTTCATCCCGCCGGTGAACAATATATACTTTTGCGGCGTGGTTGGTCAGATAAGTCGCATCTTCCATTGCGGTGTCACCGCCGCCTGCCACCATCACAACCTTATCCCGGAAAAAGAAGCCGTCGCAGGTGGCGCAGCCGCTGACTCCACGGCCCATGAACTCCTTTTCGCCGGGGATTCCAAGGAAACGCGCAGAAGCACCTGTGGCGACAATGATGGCATTTGTGGTCAATGTTTTATCATTCATTGTGTGAATGGTGAACGGGTGTTTTTTTAAATCCACAGAATCTACCATGTCAGAATAAATATTCAGGTCAAACTTTTCTGCATGTTCCCGCATCTTCATCATCAATTCCGGTCCCATAATGGTGGAGTAGCCTGGAAAATTTTCCACATCACTTGTAATGGTCAACTGTCCGCCGGGCTGCAGCCCCTCAATCATCAGAGTGTTAATCATGGCACGGCGGGAATAAATTCCTGCCGTGTAGCCTGCCGCGCCGCTTCCGATAATTACAAGTGGCCAATGTCGTTGAATTGTCATGTCGTCTCCTTTGCTCAATTTTCATTCTGTTGCATTATAGCTGCAAACCCGAGTCCACGCAACCGCATCGCCAGGCTGGGACTCACCGCGTACTCTGCGGTGAGCCTGATCCCTGTTTTTCTTTTCTTTTCCAATGCTTAATGGTGGAAGATTGCGATGAATACACCCGCCGCAATAGCAGAGCCGATGACCCCGGCTACATTGGGTGCCATGGCGTGCATCAGCAGGTGGTTGTCTTTGTCATACTTTCGGGCGAAATGGTGTACAACCCTGGCGGAATCCGGTACGGCAGAGACGCCTGCGGCACCGATGAGGGGATTGATTTTCACCTTCAGGAACAGGTTCATGAATTTGGCGAAGAGCAGGCCCCCCGCTGTGGCAATGGCAAATGACAGAAGGCCCAGCCCGAAGATGCCGATGGATGTGGTGTTGAGAAATTGAGATGCCTGGGTACTGGCACCCACCGCGAACGACAGCAGGATGGTGCAGGTGTCCAGAATGGATGTGGAAGCTGTTTTGGCAAGGCGGTCGGTGACGCCGGATTCTTTCAGGAGATTGCCCAGCATGAGCATGCCCACCAGGGTGATGGATCCGGGGGCAATCAGGGCGGCTACGACAAAGGCGATGATGGGAAACAGAATTTTTTCCCGCCTGCTGACCCTGCGGGGTGGTTTCATTCGTATTTTTCTTTCTTTTTCAGTGGTCAGCAGTTTCATGATGGGGGGCTGAATCACCGGTACCAGCGCCATGTAGGAATATGCGGCGATGGCGATGGGGCCCAGCAGGTGTGGGGCAAGTTGGGAGGAGAGAAAGATGGAGGTCGGGCCGTCTGCGCCGCCGATGATACCGATGGACGCGGCTTCCCTGCTTGTGAAACCCAGAAGAAGCGCTCCGATGAATGTGCCGAAAATGCCGATCTGGGCCGCAGCACCGAGAAGCATGGATTTGGGACTGGAGATCAGGGTGGAGAAGTCGGTCAGGGCGCCGATACCGAGAAAAATCAGAGGGGGGAATACGCCGGAGGTAACTCCGTAATAAATCAGGCTGAAAACGCTGCCTTTATCGTAAACACCGATTGGGAGGCCCGCCATGTAGGGCATATTCCCTACGATTACACCAAACCCGATGGGTAGAAGCAGCAGGGGTTCATATTTTTTAGCGATGGCGAGATAAATCGCGACACATCCAAGTAACACCATGATGGTGTTGCCCCACGTGAGGTTGGCGAAACCGGTGGTTCCCAGTGCTTTTATCAGGATTTCCATGTTTTCACCTATTCCAGTACGATAAGGACATCGCCTTCACTGATGGAATCGCCTTCTTTCACCCTGATTTCCCGGACAATTCCATTTATATGAGATTGAATTTCATTTTCCATCTTCATAGCTTCCATGATCATGACATCCTGACCAGGCTTGACAGTATCGCCAACTTTGATCATAACTTTGAGAATGAGGCCGGGCAGTGGTGCAACAATGGAGGAAGCATTGACAACAGATGCCGGTTTATGAGACACCGGGCCTGTGGACCGGGGATTTTCAATGGGTGCTTCGGAGAACAGCATCTGTGGCGGTCCCGGGGCGACACTGGGGGGCCGATGGGCCGGTTGAGGTTTGATGTCTGAGACGGTTTCGATGCCGAGATCTTTCAAGCCGACTTTATAGGTACGGCCGTTGACGGTCAAAACCGCCTCATATGCCCCGAATTCGTTAATTTCAACTGTGTATTCTTTTCCGTTGATATCAAATTTTACTTCTTTCATTTCATTCCTCAAATGGTTCGACGTTGGCCGTATTTAAAGCCGAGACGCCAGGCATTCTGAGCGTCGTTACCATGGATAAATGTGATATCGCTTTGAACAGCGTCAAAATGGACTCTCCGGTACAACTCAATCAGTGTGGCGATGGCGATTCGGTCTTCCATTGGTATTTCGGTTTCTGCTTCCGGGGCAGGTGTTTCTTTTTCGTCATCCGGTGCGGAAGCCGATATATTTTCTTTTGTTTCTCTGTCCTCGACAATCTCAAGAATCCGGTTAAATGCGTAAATGACACACGCAATCAGTACCAGGCCGCCGAATACAATCAGC
>JAADJC010000118.1:959-4773 GCA_013151025.1 Acidobacteriota bacterium | reverse complement strand
ATGATACGACAGAAAAGAAAGTTTTGTTCCGTCTCACTGACAAAAAAATTGGAAAAGTTATGTGGGTGCTTGCGACCTGCGGTCGAGTGCGTGAAAAGAGAGAAGTGTTCGGTGTTGAGTGTTCAGGTGTTCTGACCGGAAAGAGAAAAAACAACCGGGAAATGGCCAAATCCCTGATTCTTCTTTCGCGCACTTGCACTTTCACTCGCACTGTTCTACCGTCCATGCCTGCTTGGAGGAAACACGGTGAAGAAAATATATCGTCTTTTTTGTTGACAAGTGAGTCAGCCGGCGTAGTATCTCTATGTATTGAACTTACAATTTTATTTCTGTGAGAAATGATGAAAAACAAGGGCTGTCAAACCGGCCGGGGGAGATGATATGTCCACGAATTGGAAAAGACAATGGCCCATCCTGCTGTTGTGGATCGTGATGGGTTTAAACGGCCTTTTGTGCCGGGGCAGCGATAATGAAGGGAAAACCGCCCCGCCGAAAGCTGCTGAAAACCAACTGACCAAAGCGGAACAGGCCCTGTTTAACGCGGTGAAAGCCGGGGACACCGGGAAAGTGAAGAAATTGATTGCCGATGGGGTGAACGTAAACTGCCGGTATTCACCGGAAGGGGAGACGCCGCTTTTTGTAGCAATCGAATGCGGGTACAGAACTGATTCTGGATACAGTGAGATGGCTCAAGTGCTCATTGATGCAGGTGCGGATATCCACGCGTCTGTGCGCAGTTTTCGAAACTTCCATGGTTTGCCAAGTACGTTAAATCCCCCGATCCGGGCTTTTCAGTTTGCATTGTCGCAAGACTATCCTTCTGTAAAGGTCGTAAACAGCTTGTTGGATGCCGGAGCGGATGTTAACCAGGTATTCAGGAAAGTTGAAGTTAATCGCAATGAATCCCCATCAGATGAAAACAGTTCCGTGCCCAGCTCCTGGACTTCACAAATGCAGGAATCCACTCCACTGATCGCAGTAATGAGCAAGTGGTTTCCTGGCCAGACGGAAATATCTTCCAGGGCCAACGAGGCGGTTGCTGTTTCTCTTATTGAGCGAGGTGCGGACGTTACTGTAGAAACAAAAACCGGACAATCAACACTGAATTTGGCAATTAGCTCAAATTTCCGCAAAGTAGCCATGCTTTTGATTGAGAAAGGAGTACTCAATCACATGAACCCGGAGCAGAAACGATCTGCCTACGGGATGGCCCTTTTTGCCGGTTTTGTCCCGATGCTGAAG
The DNA here is from genome assembly GCA_013151025.1 of Acidobacteriota bacterium. Classification (GTDB taxonomy): domain Bacteria; phylum Acidobacteriota; class Holophagae; order Thermotomaculales; family Thermotomaculaceae; genus UM-FILTER-49-7. Next base: position 3,531 of record JAADJC010000118.1, on the reverse strand, counting down.
ACTCTGAGAGCGAACGGAATAAAACCTTCCCTGCCGAAAAAGATGTACAACAGGTCGCTCAATATTCAAATTCAACTCTGTGATCTGGAAGGCATCCGTACGCTTATCGAATATGGGGCAGATCCCGTTCCGGAGGATTTCATCAATCGCCGGACTGACCTTCCACTGGTAGAGTTACTGTCACAATGTTCAGACAAACACCCCTTACCGGAGCTTCAAAAAACGATCCGGACCATCATAAACCACGGTGCAGGCATTAATCAATGTGACTACTTCGGCCGCTATCCGCTGGGCATTGCCATTACAAAGCACTACAAAACACTTGAACAGAATCTGCAAGAAATTGATATGTTGCTGGACTTCGGTGCGAACCCAAACCTACTCAAGCCAAAGGCTGTCAGCCCGCTGGCTCTTGCGATTCATAGAAATTCAAACAGGATCGTGGAACTCCTCTTGAAGCGTGGTGCAGACCCGGCGAAGCCTATTCGGGATGGCGATGGAACCATCCTCACCCCATTGGTTCTGGCACAAAAGCTTGGAGCGCAGGATATTGTGGATTTGCTGAAGCAAAAAACAAAAATAGCCGGAGAGGATTTCGAATGAATCGAAATTTTGTAAGACATATAGCCCTGTTTATGGGCGCCACACGTTTTTTTATTTTTTCTGTGTTGATTTTTTGTATTGGATTCAGTATTGGTTTCAGCGCTGATATTCCAGTAGCAACAACCCGAAACAGAGGTGCGCATTTTTCAGAAATGAAGCCACAAGGTGTTATGGTAACCCAGCTGACCAAACCGGAACAAGCGCTGTTTGATGCGGTAAAGGTCGGGGACACGGATCAGGTAAAGAAACTGATTGCCGATGGTGTGGATGTGAACTGCCGCCCTGCTCCCGAGTGGGAAACACCGCTCTTTGTGGCAATTGAATACGACCGCAGTGTGATTGTACAATTACTCATTGATGCTGGAGCAGACATCCATGCAAAGGTAGGCCATTTCCGGTACATCAATGGTAAGCCATGTACATTGAATCCCCCGGTCCGGGCCTATCAGTTTGCACTGCTACAAAATTACACTTCCGTAAAGGTTGTAAGCATCTTGCTGAATGCCGGAGCGGATGTCAACGAAGTATTCAAGAAAGCCGAAGCCCTTTGCGTTGAATCCCCATCGCGTGAAAACCATGCGGGTTTCAGTCACAGGATGATTGGAATGCCGGACTCCACCCCACTGATCGCAGTGCTGAGCAAGTACTCTCTTAAGGGCTATAACCCAATATTTTCCAAGGCCAACGGGGACGTTGCGATTTATCTCATCGAACACGGTGCTGACTTAACCGCTATGTCGAAAAATCGCGAGACAGCGCTTCAATTGGCAATCAGCTCACGGTATCGCAGAGCAGCAATGCTCCTGATTGAAAAAGGAGTGCTGAATCACATGACCTTGGGCCAGAAACAGGTGGCTTTCAATATGGCCCTTTTAACAGGTTTTGTTCCAATGATGAAGATCCTGAAGGCCAACGGCGTGACGCTTCCAGAGGCACGCAATAGATTGTTGGGAATTGCCATTCAACGGTGCCATCTTGCGGGAATTCGTATTCTGCTTGAAATGGGCGCCAGTCCCGTCCCTGAACATTTCGGTGATTGTAGTTTGGAACCCCCTGTTGTGGAAGTCATGACATGCGGAAGATACGCGGTCGGCAAACCGCTTTCATACCTTCAGGACACAGTCCACGCACTGCTGAAGTATGGAGCAGACATTAACCAGAGTAATTGCAGAGGCCAGTATCCGCTGGGCATTGCAATTTCGATGCGGCAAGACACGATTCAACAGAATCTGAACCAGATTGAGATGTTGCTAAGTATGGGTGCGGATGTGAACCGATTTCAAGCCAAGGGCCCCAGCCCGCTGGCCCTGGCGATTCAAAAAAAGTCAAAAAAGATAGTGGAGCTTCTGCTGAACCACGGTGCGGATCCGGCCCATCCCATCCGGGACGAGTATGGAACCACTCTCACGCCGGTGGGATTTGCCCGGAAGCTGGGAGCGCAGGATATTGTGAATTTGCTGACAGAGTGTCAAAGTGAACGTAAGGAGAATTTATGATGAACAAGAGATATATAAAAGTGATGGGACAATTCATGAACCTAACACGTTCTTGGGCCTTTTCAGTATTGATTTTGTGTATTGGATTCAGTGTCAGTTTCGGCGCTGATATTCCAGAATCGATGGCCCGAAACAGAAGTGTGCATTTTTCTGAAATGAAGCCACAAGGTGTTACGGTAACCCAACTGACCAAACAGGAACAGGCCCTGTTTAACGCGGTGAAAACCGGAGATATCACGCAGGTGAAGAAACTGATTGCCGATGGGGTGGATGTGAATTGCCACTATGCGGACGGATTTTCACTATTGCATATGGCGACCGTGGTGGGAGATGACAAGGTTGTCAGTTTATTATTGAAAAACAAAGCAAATCCCAATGGATGGTGGACTTTTGCGTTTTCAGAACTTACCGGATCAGGGGATCATTCCTTTCCGGATCCTCTCCACATCGAAGTGTCAGCATGGACACCGCTG
>JAADJC010000118.1:0-932 GCA_013151025.1 Acidobacteriota bacterium | reverse complement strand
AATTTGAAAATTGTTAAACTTCTTTTGAGGCGGAACGCATCTCCTTTTGCCGCCTTCGAGAATAAACATCTAATGATGGATTATTGGACAGAATTTTATATTGCCCATTTAAACAGTGCGCTTAAAAGATATGGTGTGAAGGGAGAAGTTTTGCTCACCCCTCACCCGGAAAAGATGCTGGAATTTTTATATGGGAAAAAGGGCAGATTGTCGTATGGCGGAAGCCAATATATGGCGTATTGTGTGAACCGTATTGCCAGACTGATGCTCAAACCAAAAGCAAACAACAGAATTGGGATATGGAAGGGAATCATTCGCTTTCTCTTAAAAAGGAAGGTGAGTTCTGAGGCAGCTCTCAATGAATGCTGCATGCTGCATAACAGTGATGTGCTGAAGGTTCTTGTGGAATCCGGTGTCTCCCCAACACGTGCGCTGAAGCATTGGTCTCGCTCACTGACATTATTTTGCAGCCTGGTCCCGGAAAAATTTCCACCGTCTTTGCGTAAAAAAAAGTATGGATATATAAAAAATGTTCCGAACGATACTCCGGAAAAAAATCAAACCAGAATTCTACATGCAATTAAAGCGGATTATCGAAACACAATCTATTGGCTGACAGGCAAAGGTGCCATTCCCGCAGATGATGCGATCCGAAATCTTCCGATAGATGAACCGGACCTGTTTGATCTTTTTCTGACCATAACTCCCAACGTGGAAGCAGCCAACAGAATGTTTCAATTGTATCTCCCTGAGTCTCATCTCTATCCTCAGGAATTGTTCCGGGTTTTATTGAAGCATGGGGCGGATCCCAATCAGCCTGCAACACGCGGTGAGTGCAAAGGATTCCGCCCGATTATGATTGTCCTGAATACCGACCGCTTCGCCCTGATGGAACAATTACTTGTGGCCGGTGCGGATGTGGGAAAAGTGGA
>JAADJC010000095.1 GCA_013151025.1 Acidobacteriota bacterium | reverse complement strand
GGAGCATATGGAAAAATCGAATCAATATATATCCATGATCCGGATGGGAACTTGGTAGAGGTATCAAACTACATATGAAATCGCCTAACAAGGCGCTTCACCTGACCGCTATTCCGCTGGCACTTCATAGCGGCAGGTGAGCTTAATCGTTAGCAGAAAAACGATTGAGGCTATTTTGAAATGTGTGTCAAGAGTTTTTTGCTTGGTATCCCTCCACTTTTCCATATAGGGATGAGACCAGGTTCCAAACTTGACAATATATAAGGTTTGCAAAACCTGCTAAAATCAGTGCATGAACGCGCATAATAATCATATGTGAAGTGTTCGCTTCAAAAGGAGAAAAGATGACAGATTCATATGATCAACATGCTGACTATCGATATTGCAACCGTGGTGCTGCTGTTTACCTTACTGTTGAAGGTTTCCTCTGGTTGCTGTCTGCCACTTTGGGTGCGTATGGTCAGAGTCACATCGCCATCTTGCTACTGATTATTGGAGGCATGTTCATTCATCCGGTTTCGTTGGGTATTTCCCGCATTATTGGGTTATCCCGTATTGAGAAATCGAACCCATTACCCATCCTGAATACCTGGTTGGCATTGATGATCCCATTGGGGCTACCTCTTATTTTCATGGCAGTTTCGGAGGGCCGTACGAATCTCTTTTATCCAGCTTTCACCATTCTCATTGGTGCTCACTGGCTTCCATTCATATATATTTACGCTATGAAGTCGTTCGCGGTCTTGGCCGGTGTGCTTGTTATGATTGGTATTGTTTTTGGGTTTGTACTAACGAATTCATTTTCACCCTGTGGCTTCACTGTTGGCGGTGTTCATCTAATCTTTGCTATAGTCAACTCCTATCTCGTTCGGGCCGAGACACCGGAAAGTAATAGCTAACCAAATATATTTGAAATTTTGAGAAGTGGGCGTTGGGCGTGTGCGTGGGCGGCAGAGCAGTGCGAGTGGGGAAAAATAGGGAGTTGGTTTTTCCCCTTCGTGCATTTTCTGATAGGTAAAGATGTTAGAAATACTCCCCTCCCTCTTCTTCCGGCCTGCGCAGCAGCCGGGCCTTTCCTTTCCGGATAGAGGTATACAATTCCTCAGCTCCAGGACGGGGAGGGAGTGTGCAGCTCAGGTGCACACGCACCGACCAACGGACTGGGACGCGATGGATTGGGTCAGATGTGTGCGTTCACGCCTGGAACGAACGAGGAACAGTACATGCGTACGTGACGAGGAGTGGAGGGTGCAAACGCGTGCAGATGGCCCGAGACTTGAGCGTCATCTGAAAGGAGGGGGAGGCTCACGTATTACACATATACCCGGAGAACCCGCGATTTCGAAAAACGCAGTTTTTTGAACGGGCTATTCCCCCGGCAAGACATTGAGCTTGCTCAAAATGGATCGCCGGGGGAATGGCCCGTACTGACGGCTTCAGCCGTCAGCGCGGGTTCGCCCCTTTGCAATTACAGGATAAATCCTTACTTGCCCGACTTTTTCTCCACAAATGCCTGATTTCGAATCATTTTTTCAGTGCTGTACGGGGCCGGGGCGCCGTCGAGATATTTGTGGAACCATTCGAGATGCGCGTTGTAATATACCGGCATTGATTTTACAGTATCCGGCCAGTGGCCATCGTTTTTAAAAATAATCAATCGGGATGGTACCTTCATCTTCTGCAACGCAGTGAAAAACTGCATGCTCTGGGTGTAGGGGACCCGGTAATCCCGTTCTCCGGTGATGACAAGACACGGTGTTTTAAACTGTGTTACGTAACTGGAGGGGGACGCCCGGTGGTAGTAGGTTGCGTTTTCCCACGGTGTGCCACCGTTGTCCCATTCCGGGAACCAGAGTTCTTCTGTGGCATAGTACATGGACTGGAGGTCAAAGATTCCCATCATGGATACGATGGCTTTGAAATGTTTATTGTGCCCTTCCAGCCACATCATGGCGTATCCGCCCCATGACCAGCCCATCGCTCCCATCCGCTTCGTATCCACGTAGGGCAGTTTTTCCAGGTATTGGGTCGCGTTTTCAATGTCTGTCATGACTTTTCCGTCGTAATCGCCGGAGATGGCAGCGGTGAAGTCCTGGCCGTAGCCGGTGGAACCGTGGGGATTGGGAAAGGCTACCACGTAGCCGGCTCCGGGATATACCTGCCAGTCGCCCCGGAAGGAATCCGACCACATGTACTGAGGGCCGCCGTGGACGTTGAGAATCAACGGGTATTTTTTCGCCGGGTCAAAATTATGGGGTTTTACGATAAACATCTGGATTTTGCTTCCGGCGGCGCCGTCTACCCACACACTTTCCGCCGGACGGATATCCACTTCATCGGCAATTTTCCGATTGAAGGCGCTCAGGCAAACCGGCGTTTTCATGTGTCCGGGACGGTATTTCCAGATTTCATAGGGTTCTCCGACAGAAGAACGGGTGTAAACAAGGGTTCCGTCCGGAGTCAATCCGAATTCCCGGACTACTGTTTTGGCCAGTATTTTTTCTATTTTCCCGCTGGCGATTTCAACCCGGTACACCGGGGTATAGCCCTTTTCGGGGACGGTAAAGTAGATGCTCCGGGAATTATCCGCCCATTTGAAGGCAGTGACCCAGTTGTCCAGTGATTTGGTCAGAAAGGTGGTCTGATGTTTTTTTGTATCATAGACACAGAGGCGGAAACGGTCGGATTCATAGCCCGGGACTTTCTGCATCCGGTAGGCAATGTAGCGGCCGTCCGGTGAGTATGCCGGATCCCCGTCATACGCCGGATTCGCCGCTGTCAGGTTCGTTCCCTTCATTGTTTTCAAGTCCAGAAGGTAAAGGTCCGTATTTGTGGAAGTTTCTTTATGCTTGTCGAAGTTTACCGCGAGGCAGGCGGTTTTTCCGTCCGGTGATACAACAAAACTTCCGCCGTAGGTGGGGAAGTCCTGTTTTCCCTTTGTCAGTTCAACGATACTTCCGTCCGCAGTGTTCAACCGGAACAGGTGGGTATATTGCCAGTCACGGTATGCAGTCCAGTGACGATACAGGAGTGTTGAAGCGTAGTGTGCCTGTGTCGGGCCGTCTGCCAGTTCTTTACGCAGTTTTTTGTTTTCGGCGGAGTCGGCTCCGGCTTCCGGGAACACCTGACTCTCAAAAAGAATTCCCGAACCGTCCGGCAGCGGGACCGGGCTGGAAACGCCGGTGGAAAAATCTGTCAGTTTCCGGGCTTCGCCGCCGTTCACCGCCATTTCCCATAATTGCGGGCCGTCTTTTCTCGTGGATACAAAGTAGATGGTTTTACCGTCTGCCGACCACTTGGGAGCTAAGTCCGCCGCTTTGTTGAATGTCAGCTGCTGTACCGCTCCGGTTTTTATGTTCATCCGCCAGATATCGCTGTTTTTCTTTGCCTCTTTCAGTTTGGAACTCGTCAGGACAAAGAGCATTTCTTTTCCGTTGGGTGACAATTCCAGTGATGAGATGGATTTCAGCCGATACAGGTCATCCAGGGTGAAGGCCCGTTTCTCAGCAGCCGGCACCTTCACAGAAATACACAAAACGACAAAGAGAAAAATTGCTTTTTTCATGGAACCTCCAGAATCAATTTTCAATTTATTTTAACACAGGAAGGCCTGAATCATCTGGAATGGAGCCAGCGCTTCAGGTCCTGGCCGAGGATGTCATAGGAAAAGATGGAGAAGAACAGCATCACCATCGGCGGAAGGTAAATCCATGGCGCCACAGTGAGAAATCCAAGCCCTTCGTATACCATCCGGCCCCAGCTGGGATATGGCGGACGCACTCCCAATCCGAGAAAACTCATGCTTCCACGAGAATCAGATTTGCCATGTTGAAACTCGCCGCGACCAGTACCGGGCCGATTCCGTTTGGAATCAGGTGAGTGCGTATGATGTGCCAACGGGAAGCCCCTGTTGCCACAGCGTATTGAACATAATTCATTTCTTTCAGCTTCAGTACTTCACCCCGCATGTAGCGCGCAGGCACAATCCATCCAAAAACTCCCAGAAGAACCGCCAGTTTTACGGTGGTGAGCTCAAATATTCCTGAAATGAGAATCAGAAGAAGAAGCATGGGAACGGCGTAGAAAAGTTCTACAAAACGGTTAAAGATTTTCTCCTTCCATCCTCCGGAAAAACCCGCCAGTGCCCCTGCCGGGATTCCGATGAGAAGGGAAATCAGGGTGGCCAGAAAACCAATAAGAAAAGACACCTGACCACCAAGCATCATCCTGGCCAATATGTCTCTCCCGAGAATATCCGTGCCCAGCCAATGTTTCCATGATGGCGGTTTCAAAGAAGCATCGCTTTGAATCCGAAAAGGAGAAATTTCCAGAATCGGAAAAAAGGGTACTTTCTCCACCTGCACTGAAGATTTGCCTGCAGTCGAACCTTTTCCATTGCCGATTGACTTCTGATTCAACGGACTGACAGGAATCAACAGGGACATGCAGGCACTGAGAAGAATAATAAATACAATGAACACCCTTGCAGCATACCTAAGAATCAGCATATTTCACTCTCGGGTCAAAATGTCGATACAGAAAATTGGAAATCATCAAGCCCATAAATACAAACAATGTATCAATGAAGGTAACTGCGAGAATCACCGGATAGTCCCTTGCCAGAACAGCATCAAAAAATGTTTTCCCGATACCCGGATAAGAAAACAGTGATTCCACCACCACGGCACCGCTCACAATTGCGGGAATGATGAATCCGGCCATGGTCAAAAAAGGGAAAATGCCGTTTTTCAACACATGCCGAAAAACCTTGTGGGGTGGGATTCCACGGCTCTTCAATGCAAATACAAAAGGTGCGTCCAGTATCTCACCAAGTGAAGATTTGGTAAAACGAGTAATGAATACAAGGCCGGATGCGGATAGTGTGACACCGGGAAGAATCAAATGATAAAACACATCTATAGCCGTGTGCCAGGGGCCCGAAACGTGGAGGTTAAAGCTGTGCAGACAACAGGAGGGGAACCAGTGGAAATAAAATGCAAAAACAGATAGAAGAACGACACCGAGAACAAAGTCCGGTATCGCATACAGCATATAAAGAAGGGACTCCATCGGGTGCCCGACATCAGAAGTGTGATAAGCAAGAAAACTCCCCAACGTGACTCCCCCTATGAAAATCAAGGCAAGAGAAAATAGATTCAACAGGATGGAATTCCAGAGGCGAGGAAAGATGATATCGGAAACCGAACGTCTCGATGAAAGGGATGAACCGAACTCAAGGCGGATTGCTTTCGAGAGCCATCGAAGATAGGCGCCCGGCATTTCCGCAATTCGAGGCGAAGAAGGCGTAACGGTCTTCACCCCAAGGGAAAGATTAGAAGAAGTGGGAAGAACCGTCTCACCACCCACTTTATAGATCAGTAGAAAGATCAGAAACAAGACAATGAAAAAAGACAACAGATGTATCAGAATGGATTTTATAATGGTATACATCATAAATTTTTATTCACCGACGAGGCGCTTTTGAAACATCGACCCTTCATTGCCCCCTCATATGCAACTGAAGCGACTTGGGAACATACGTTTTCATTATCCCGGGATAGCAGCGAAACATGCCGGTGGGGGACGTCTGACAGGCCCGGAAACGATTGCTGACAGCCACAAGTGCCGCAGGATAGTACAGAAACAGGTAAGGCTGATCCTCATGGACAATTTCTTGAGCTTCCATGAACAATTGTCTTCTTTTTTCCGGGTCTAACTCCTGCTCTGTCATATCCAGCAATTTGTCCAGTTTTGGGTTTGAATATCCCATATCATTGAAACTTTCTTTACCCTTCCGTGTCCGAAAAATAGAAATCATGAAATCCGGATCAACACTTGTCACCCAGCCCCGGTAGCACGCCTCATATTTGCCCGTGTTGGTTAATTCCGCAAACTTCCCGTTATCTACCAACTGAATCTTCATATCAATTCCATTTTGGGAGAGGATGGACTGGTAAAATTCCCCCCATGTGGCCCCCTTTTTGTCATCCGTTCCCACAAGAAAGGTAAAACGAAATGGACGGCCCTGAGCATCTTCCCGCACACCGTCCCCGTCTCTGTCCACAAGCCCCACCTCTGCCAATAACTGGGAAGCCTTTTCCGGATTAAAGGAATAGGGTTTAATATCGGGATTGAAAAATGGGGATTGGGGATGGACAGGAGATGCGGCCACCTTATATAATCCAAAGAAGTTTGTCTGATTAAATGATTCTCTATCTGCAAGATATGCCATTGCCTGACGCACTTTTTTCAGTTTGAAAAAGTTGTTCTTC
>JAADJC010000115.1 GCA_013151025.1 Acidobacteriota bacterium | reverse complement strand
GTCCACCAGCCAGGGAAAGCGCAGGTCCTTTTTCGCCACTAAAGGTGCAATGAACATGCCGCCCACCAGCCAGCCGACCGCAACCCAGATAATCGCGATGTTGACGTGAAGTGCCCGCATGACATTAAACGGAATGATGCTTTGACTTAAAATAAAGTTCTTTGCCGGTTCCGTGTAGATGTGCGCGATGTAGCCGCCGAGAATGACCTGCAGGAGGAAGAATAATGACACTACAGGCAGGTATTTGAAGAGTTTTTTCTGGGAAGGAAAGAGAGAATCCAGAACCAGGGGTTCTTCCAGTACATCATCTTTATTCTTTTTGATGAAGTATTCGTACATCAGGTAGAAGATGAGGATGGTCATGGTCCAGAGAAGCAGGACTTCCATCAGTGACCAGAACAGGCTGGACCAGCCGACAGTCTGGTCAATCAACGGCTCGGACGGCCAGTTGTTGCTCCAGGTCCGGTTGGTTCCCGGCCGCTTCGTTGTTGCAACGAGCTGACCCCAATCAAAGAACATCGCAATTTTCTGTGCCTCTTCCCATTTGATTACACCACCGGGCCATGCCAGTTTTTTGTTTCCATTGACCAGGAAATTTGTCCAGTATTCAACAGTCTTGTAGTAAGCATCAGAAGATTCCGATGAATATGAAACCGTTTCCTTGTTCAGTATGGTTTTGTTCAGGTCGGCCTTCACCATTTCCTTGACTGCGCCCCGTTGCACATCGGTCAGGTTCTCAGCCGAAACACTGAACTCTTCATTTGAAAACGCCTCGTACAACGCGACAATTCGGCGGTGCATTGTTTCCTCGGTGAAATCCGGACCGAGATAAGCCCCCATGCCCAGCATGGTGCCGTAGTCCATCAGGTCAAACTCCTGAAAATATCCCTTCCCTGCCACTACATCATCGTAGGTATACAGGACAGAACCAGTCGACGACACGACTTTCTGTGGAATCGGGGGAACCTCTTTTACAAGTGAAGCGGTAAACCCGATCAGTGCCACAACCATCACGATGGCGGTAACCCAGAACGCCGTGTACAACCCTTTCTTACTCATTAACTTGTCCAACCAGGATTGATCCATTGAGACCTCCTTTTTCTTATCATCGCTCTTCCCGGAATACCCAATGACCGCGCGAATTGGCATTTTCACCTTGCACCCGGGTTTTACTGTACTGATAATGCCTGATTATAGCAGAAATAAATTGATTCTTATCAAAAAAGGAAAGATAAACCTGTAAAACGGGTCAATAATTCGGACCGAAAAAAGAAAAGCAACTGGATGCCACCTCAGTAAATACGATACAATATCAAAATTACGGAGGCAGGGAATGAAGGGTTTAAAAACAATGCTGTCTGATGCCGGGCTTTTGTATGCGGCAGCGATATGGGGCGCCACATTTTTTATGGTAAAGGACGTATTGCGCCACGTCACGCCTCTGGGCCTCCTGGGTTATCGCTTCCTCATCGCCGCTTTAATCATGCTTCTCATGTTAATCCTGTTGAAACAAAACCCTTTTTCTCAGTGGAAACAGGGCGCGATTCTCGGTTTTTTCCTCTGGACCATTTACGTGCCTCAGACCATCGGCCTCAAATTTACCACTGCGTCCAACTCCGGTTTTATCACCGGCCTGTTCATTGTATTTGTCCCGCTGTTTGCCTTTATTTTTCAGAAAAAAGTACCAAAACCCATGAAACTCATGTCCGTGGCCCTCGCGGTTTCCGGCCTTTTTGTGCTGACAGGTGGCCTGCAAGATGCCAATTTCGGCGATTTTCTGACTCTGTTTGCCGCAATGGGCTACGCCATTCACATCCTGATTGCAGACCATTTTATGAAAGGCGGGTCGGACCCCTTTGTCCTGAATTTTCAGCAGATGCTGGTCGTGGGGCTGTTGAGCATTGCCGCCGGGCTCACCACCGGCACATCTCTCTCCTGCGACTGCCATTTTGCACTGGGTGTCATTGTGTTTCTCGCCATTTTCCCCACAGTCAGCGCTTTCATCATCCAGCTTGTAGCACAGCGCCACACCTCTCCGGTGAAAGTGGCGATTATCTTCTCCATGGAACCGGTGTTTGCCGCCCTCTTTGCCTGGACATACGGCAATGAGCTCATTGTTCCCCACCGGGCACTGGGGGGACTTCTTATTGTAGGTGCAATGGTACTGTCCGAATTGCCGCTGGGACGAAAAGAACAAGACAATTTTCATCCGGAGACTGCCCCACATTAGAACAATCCGCCTGTCCTCCCCCTGATATTGCTATTTTCAACCTTTTCTTTCAATTACTTAACGCCAACACTCTCCCCGTTTGGAAATTAATCAAAAAAATCATATTTTTATGTTGTGAATTGAATCACATGAGTCTACAATGGGTGCGTTCCCGGGCCGGATGGTTTTACTGCCCTGATTTGAACATCCGAACCGCTTCCGTTATGATGGTTATCAAATCAGGCGGCTTTCTTTCAGTGCTACCGGAAAACTGCCCGGAACCCGGAACAGAATTGGAGGTTTTATTCCATGATTCATAAGATCAATCACATCGGCATTGCGGTTTCATCCCTGAAAGACCAGATTCCCTTCTACCGGGACGTGTTAAAACTCACTTTCCTCGGTGAGGAAAGCGTTCCCGATCAGAAGGTGAGAGCCGCAATGTTCCAGTGCGGCGAGGTGAAAATTGAATTGCTGGAGCCTACCGATGCGGACAGCCCCATTGCGGCTTTCCTGGAAAAGAGAGGCCCTGGAATTCATCATATAGCCTATGAAACCGATTCCGTGGAAAGGGAACTTGATAACCTGAAGGCCGCCGGGGTTCGCCTCATTGACACGCAGCCAAGAAACGGTGCCCACGGAACAAAAATCGCGTTTGTACACCCGGCTTCGTCGGGAAGGATTCTCACTGAAATCTGTGAACCTGGAGGAAAAGAGGAATGAGCCGGCAACGAAAGCTGCTCGAACTGAAAGAACTGAGCGAAAAAGCCCTGGTGGGCGGTGGCCTGAGGGCAATTGAAAAACAGCATGGGAAAGGGAAATTAACCGCAAGGGAGCGGGTTTCCCTTCTCCTTGACCCCAAAAGCTTTGAGGAAGTGGATGCACTCCGAACCCATGAATGTCATGAATTCGGCATGGAAAAGAAAAAAGTGCTCGGAGACGGTGTGGTCACCGGTTACGGTACAATTTTCGGTCGACTGGTTTTTGTCTATGCCTTTGATTTTACGGTTTTCGGCGGGTCCCTCTCCAAAACCGTGGGAGAGAAAATCGCCAAGATTCAGGACATGGCAATGAAAGTAGGCGCGCCCATCATCGGAATCAACGATTCAGGTGGTGCCAGAATCCAGGAAGGGGTTGATTCGCTGGCGGGGTATACAAATATTTTCCTTCGGAACGTAACCGCGTCCGGTGTCATACCACAGCTTTCAGCAGTTGTGGGGCCGGCAGCGGGGGGAGCGGTTTACTCTCCGGCACTGACAGACTTTGTCTTTATGGTAAAACATTCCGCATATATGTTTTTAACCGGGCCCAAGATTGTGAAAACTGTCACCCATGAAGATGTCACAGCGGAAGAGTTGGGCGGCGCCAGAATGCACGCATCCAAGAGCGGAGTTACTCACCTCACCTTTGATGATGAGCAGTCCCTGTTCGCCGCCATGCGGGAAATGTTCACCTACATTCCTCAAAACAACATGGAGGAAGCACCGATACTGGAGACAGGTGACCCCATTGACCGTCTGGACGAGGAACTGAACTACATCATCCCCGAAAACCCCAGTAAGCCATATGATATGAAAAAAGTTTTGGAAATGGTGTTGGATAACGGTCATTTCTTTGAAATTCAGCCTCTTTTCGCGCCGAATATTCTTATCGGGTTCGGTCGGCTCAACGGAAAATCAGTGGGAATTGTGGCGAACCAGCCCAAGAACCTGGCTGGTGTCCTGGACATTAATTCTTCCGTCAAAGGCGCGCGGTTTGTGCGATTCT
>JAADJC010000034.1:20033-25579 GCA_013151025.1 Acidobacteriota bacterium | reverse complement strand
ATCCCGAACCAGGTAGGGAGAAGGCATTCCGGCATTAACCACAGAAACCCGCTTTTCATTTTTGTTGATACAGCAGTAACAGGCTGCCACAAACATATTGGCACTGCTTTTTTCCACCAGAAGCTCACTTGCGCGACTCATAATCTCTTCCGGTATTTTCAATGAAGTCGCTTGAGAACTGATGGTTTCCTTGGCCGCGACCATCATCAGAGCCGCCGGAATGGATTTCCCCGCCACATCTCCAATGAGGATCCCGGTTCTGTTGGAACCTGAAACCGAGAAATAATCAAAAAAGTCTCCGCCGATTACCCTGGAAGGCACAGAAACACCGTATACCCGGAACATGGAGTTGTCCGGATGGATAGATGGAATCAGGCTCTTCTGGATAAAACCGGCAATCTTAATGTCCCGCTCCATCTCAATCTGCTGGGACAGGCGGGCAAGAAGTCGGGCATTCTCATGTGCCGTAACAAAGTGGAGGAGTATTCTTCGTACAATTTCAAGCTCTTCCTCAAACAGCACGCTTCGGGTTAGAACAAATGCACGAATATGATTGGCTTTTCGGAATGGAAATCCGATTCTGAGCCCTTTCTGGTAAAAGGGATAAAATTCACTGTCCAGCGAATTTTCCAACAGAAAAAAACTCGATTTCCCCGGCTGATCCGTCAAAGTAATCAGCCTTTCAGATTCAATATCATAGAAACAATTGTTTTCACTGTGAACCAGAATCGCAAAACGATCCGGTATGATTTCACCCATCAATCTTACTACCCTGCCATCCAATTCTTCCTGATCCCTGGCGGTAAGCATCTGTTCCGCCCGGGCGGAAATGTCCTGCCGGCGCAGTTTTTCTTTTTCCAGGAAGACATCTTCCAATTGAGTCTGAAGAAAAGAATGGAGCGGATTGAAAAGAAAAACAATGGCCACCGCCAGCCCCATTGAGTATAAATATGGGTCTGTCAGATCATAGTTTGAAAGCGTGTTATTGATAAGAAAAAGAAGAATGGCATAAAGCACTGAAGCAAGCAACAGAATAAAAGAATACATCAGACTTTTTTTCAGCAGGATTCGGATATTGAAGAAACCAAACCTGTAAATACGGTAAGACAGATATACCGGTATCAGCACCATGGGAGCGGAAAGAATGGATGCGATATCTGCCTGATTCCGGACAATGCCCATGGGAATTCCCACCAGTACGAAAGGGAGCATACCCAGACTGTAAATTCTCAACAGACCATTTTTTTCAGAAGGCTGCGCCCGTCTTCCGCTGAAATAGAGAACAGCCAGTGTAGCCCCGCTGTAAGCCAGGTACAACACCCACTGCCAGTCGAATTGCATTGGAATTCCAGTGGCATATGTATAAAAGAAGTTGAAAAACAGGAGAGCGACAGGAATTACGTATAGAAGCCATGTAAGATAATACCATCGCTTTTGAATCGGACTTTTTATTGGATAAATAAGAAAGAAATGAAGGAAAAAGGCCGGGAGGAGAACATAGGCAAGTTGCCCGACCGACCGGATAACCAGATGACTGAGCGTATAGGAATGAGGCCTTAAAAAACAGGTAAAGAGCAACATCAATGCCATGGTCAGGTAATAAAAGAGACGGGACTCACCCCCCATCGGATTGTTCAGCAAAACAATCAACCCGATCAGAAAAAACAGGGTCATCAACAGGCCCGCAAAAATATGAAAAGGCTTGATTGCACGCTTCTGCTCCGGTGAAATGAAAAATGTTAGCGTATCTTCTCCCCTCTGCAGCAGGTAAGGAATTCCCCCTTTCTTTGCATTCAGAAGAAGCTCCTGTATTGTAAAAGGCTGTTTGACAAGGGTATGGGCAACGCCGAGTAGAAGGTCTCCCCTGCGGATTCCAGCACGTTCAGCCGGTGAGCCATGGGCCACGTCCTGTACGAGAACACCGTCCCTGGTGATTCCCGGCGTAATCCCGTCATAGAGTTGAGTCCTGCTCATATCATACAGGCTCAAGAAGGCAAGGAGTAAAGCGATCAGTCCACTTATCAGATGAAAGTTTCGATTCATGAAGCCAGTACCCATGCTCCTTTCAAGGAGAGTAAATGAGCTTCAGCAACAAGCTCAACCGACGGCGTCCGGTTTAACAGCCGGAGAAAACATTGTCGGGACAGACTTTCCTTTGCTGCGGTCAGAAACGGCATACCCAGTCCGGCGACACCGCCGGCAATATAAAATGACCGTGGAGCTATTATATCAGAAATAATGGCCATTCCCCTGCCCAGCTGTTCACCGGCGAACCTGGCCACAGCCAATGCGTCCTCGTCTCCTGATTTCAGGAGTTTCGAAATTTCCAGTGCGGCATGAAGCGGTTGATCTGCGTTTCTGTTATAGCGTGCCACCAGTGCGGATTCACCGATGAAGGCCTCCAGGCACCCATGCTTGCCGCAGCCGCAGAGTGGACCCGCAGGATCCACCACGATATGACCCAGCTCAGCCGCCGCACCGATCCCGGAGTCCATCAATTCCCCATTGTAAATGATACCGCCCCCCACACCGGTGCCAAGTGTCAAAACCACAAAAGTGTCTTTTTTAGAAATACCGGCAAATCGGGATATGGCAAGGGCAGCACAGTTCCCATCGTTCTCAATCTTTACGGGAATCCCCAGATTTTCAGAAAGTGTTCGCCCCAGCTCAACCGGTGTTGAGATCGACAGGTTTGTTGCATGGAGAACCGTCCCCTCCCTCCCCACATTGGCCGCAATGGAAATCCCCACAGCTTTCAATGGAAAGCTCTCCCTGATCTCAAGAATGAGCGTATTCAATTTCGCCACAAAGCCAGTGCCGGGTGTTGGAAAACTCTTTGGAAAGGGCGGGATGAATTGGCCTGCATTATTCATCACCCCATACTTTGTCTGTGTCCCACCGATATCCACAGCCGCAATCATGGTTTTTCTCCCGAGCTCCCAATCGGCATTTCAGGGGAATCCACAACATCCGGCATAGGCGGCGTCTCCTTATCAAAGTGCTCATATTTCAAAAGTTTCTTGTATGCTTTTGCCTGCTTTGTCGTCTGGCCCATAATACCGTAAATTCTAAATTCCAATAAATAAATTTCAGAAATGTCCCGGTCAATCCGCTTTGCGATATGACACAGTTTCAATGCTGCCGTATAATTCCGCCTCCGGTAATCCCGGCGGGCAAGACTCAGATAGAAATAGGGGTTCCGTTTCTTGGCCTTGTCCAGGTCTTTTCTCAACAGATCGAAGGATTTCATGTTTCCACTTTTTTCAAATGTTTTCATCATATTCCCAAGAACAAGGTCAGGAAATCGGGCTGATTGCAGTGCTTTAAGAAAATGCTCCCGTGCCTCAAGAATATTTCCCTT
Organism: Acidobacteriota bacterium; assembly: GCA_013151025.1. Taxonomy (GTDB): domain Bacteria; phylum Acidobacteriota; class Holophagae; order Thermotomaculales; family Thermotomaculaceae; genus UM-FILTER-49-7. The sequence continues at coordinate 22,218 of JAADJC010000034.1, read as the reverse complement.
CCTTAATACCAGCACCCCGAGGTTATTGTGAATCTGGTAGGAATCAGGGTACAGCGCTGCCGCTATTTTGAAAAGCTTTTCCGCTTCCACATCCCGTTTCCCCAGTAGAAGCCGGGCACCCAGGTTATTGTAATAGAGTCCGGCAGCCTCGACATCCGATAACAACGTCAGATAATGATACCGTTTTGAATTAGGGATAAAGTCCACCAGTCTGCGTTCCGGCCCGATCTGGATTGCGGTGATAATGTGATTGGTATGAATCACAGTACCCCCCTGCGACTGGTTGCCGATAATGTCTTCAACCAGCATGTAGTATGCGTCCAGTCTGGCAAAGCGTGCAGCGCCCACCAGCAGATTGGTCATGGAAAAACAATTCCCCTGATGATTCTGAAAGCAGTTATCCGCACTGAGTGTGCTGTCCGCAATATAAGCAAAAGCTTCAGAATCACCAAAAAGACAGTTGTACAGAAAATTGAACCGCTCCTTTTGAGAGGTCCCCGTTTTCAGACAATGGCTTATGTCTTCCCTCGTTCCGGAGCTGAGTTCAAATGGAGAGATTAACAGCGAACCGGCTGTTACGACCTGGCTTATTCCCTTGCCGCCGGGAACGGAAATTACCCCGACCTGCGCCAGTTTACCGCCCAGACGGCTTGAAACTTCCCTGCGAAAGCTGTCCGGGGTATACACCACTCGTTCCGGTCCCCTCATACATGCAACAGGCAATATCAATATGAGGATCAAAGTTGTCTTTATGTCTATCATTTCAACCTCTTTTCTACAGATAACTATACCATTTCTGTTGAGAAAAGGTTTCAATAACAGAACTGGATTCTGAACGAAGTGAGCAAAATCACAGAAATCCCAAAGTAAAATGAGGTATACTCTCTGTGCGTAAATGCACAAAAAAAATGAAAACATGGGGAGGATAGAATGAGTGATGCAGCCATGTGGTATATCGCTGTCGCGGGACAGCAACAAGGACCGTTCGGACGGGAAGATATCATTAACAAATTGCGTACCGGGGAAATAACCGGGGAAACACTGGTTTTTGCCAATGGTGTAACCCAGAACTGGACAGCAGCCGGTCAGATTTCGGATTTTGCTTCTGCGACCAGCCCGTCAGCCACTCCGGCACCGCCCGTACCCACAAGCGGGGGTCTGATCACCTCCCATGAAATCGACTACAAAGTATTCGGGGAAGAAATGCAATTTGTCGAGATTGAACTGGATCCCGGAGAAACCGTCATCGCCGAAGCCGGCGCCATGATGTTCATGGAAGACGGTATCGACATGGAAACCCGTTTCGGCGACGGATCAAAACCGGACCAGGGGTTCATGGGGAAATTAATGGCCGGTGCCAAGCGGAAAATTACCGGTGAATCTCTTTTCATGACCTGGTTTACCCACCAGGGTGCAGGAAAAAGCCACGTCTCTTTCGGCGCCCCCTACCCCGGAAAAATCATTGCCCTGGACTTGAAAACACTGGGTGGCGAATTCATCTGCCAGAAAGATGCCTTTCTCTGCGCCGCGATGGGAACAGAAATCGGCATTGCTTTCAACAAGAAACTCGGCGTGGGCTTTTTCGGTGGAGAAGGCTTCATTATGCAGCGGCTGAAAGGCGACGGGAAAGCCTTCGTCCACGCAGGTGGAACCGTTGTGAACCGGAAACTGGCCGCAGGCCAGACCCTCCGGGTGGATACCGGCTGCCTCGTTGGGTTTACCCCATCCGTGAACTATGACATCCAGATGGTGAAAAAGCTGAAATCCATCTTCTTCGGTGGAGAAGGTCTTTTCCTCGCCACACTGACCGGCCCGGGAGATGTATGGCTCCAGTCCCTGCCCTTCTCGCGCCTCGCAGACCGCATCTACGCCGCAGCGCCACAAGGCGGCGGGAAACAGGTGGGTGAAGGTTCCGTGCTTGGTGGCGTATTCAACATGATCGGCGGCGACTGATCCGAGAACTTAAAGCATTTCTTGTACCGGGAACGGTCTCACCGGCCTTCCCGGTTTTTTATTTCCCGGCAAAACGGCAGACATTAACCGCTGTTTTGATGCCGTCAATGGCGGCACTCATTATGCCACCGGCATAGCCGGCGCCTTCACCGCAGGGAAAAACCCGGGCATGTGAAAGAGACTGGCCGGTTTCTTTGTCCCGGAGAATCCGAAGGGGCGCTGAGGTGCGGGT
>JAADJC010000034.1:0-19988 GCA_013151025.1 Acidobacteriota bacterium | reverse complement strand
CGTATTCGCTTGTTAAACGCCTGCATACCGGCCCGCATCTGATCCACAACAAATTCCGGCAACAGCTCATGGAGCGGATAGGGATAGGTCTGGCCGGTAAAACTTGTAGCCAATGGCCGGGCTGTCATTCTGCTGTCCATGAAATCCACCGCGCGCTGGGTCGGTGCCATCCACCCCGGCATTCCCAGACGATAAGCATCCTGCTCAATCTGCTGTTGGAACCGCACACCGGCCATAGGGTCATCGCCCTCAAAGGCAGTAACCGGAACCTTTGCCACGATGGCTGAGTTTGCAAAGGGACTGTTTCGTCTGGAACCGCTCATGCCGTTGACACAGAGGGTTTCCGGCTCATTTACCGCAAGAATAATTTCCCCGCCGGGGCACATGCAAAAGGTGTAACAACCGGTGTCGTTATCCCCGTTCCAGGCCAGTTGATAACTCGCCGGCGGCAAACCGAACCGGTTCCGGTTGCCCCTGCCATACATAATGTCGTCAACCTGACCCTGGGGGTGTTCAATCCGGGCGCCCACGGCGAAGGGTTTCGGTTCCATTGCCACTCCCGATTCCATCAAAAGCCGGTAAGTGTCCCGTGACGAATGTCCGATGGCAAGGATCAGGCTGTCGCCGCTGATGGTTTCCCCACTGGCGGTTTGTACCAACACTTTTCCATCCGTTTCCTGAAAACCTGTAAACCGCATATTGAAGTAAATCTCCGCCCCCTGTGAAAGGAGATATTCCCGCGCTGCTGCCAATACCTTGATCAATTTGTCCGTTCCAACATGGGGTTTCGCATCCATGAGGATTTTGTCTCTGGCTCCGAAACGGACAAACTGCTCCAGTACAAAGATACACATTGGATCGTTGATTCTTGTGGTCAGTTTCCCGTCTGAAAAGGTTCCGGCACCGCCTTCTCCGAACAGGGGATTGCTGTTTTCGTCCAACTCCCCTTCATTCCATAGTGCGTTTACATCTTTCACCCGCTCTTCCACCTGTTTTCCCCGCTCCAGAATAACCGGTTTGATGCCTTTTTGCAGGAACACCAACGCGGCGAACAGCCCGGCCGGCCCCATTCCTACAATAATGGGACGTTGAATCGTATTTGACGGGATTTCTCCCAGTATTTCCGTAAACTCAGATCGTTCCACTTCCCGGATTTTTGGCTGACCGCTCAAGTGAGCCGTACTGCTTTCCATCGGCACTTCCATGGTGTACACCGCACGGGGCCGCTTTTCCCTGACATCCAGCGCCTGCCTGCGGATGTGGATTTTTCCTTCATCCACCTTGTACTTTCCTGCGGCCTGTTCAATTGCCTGTTCCGTGCGAAGCCCCCAACGGGTAATGAATTGTGTAATCTGATACAGTTTCATTGAATACCTCCGGGATAATCCTGCAACCGGCCGTATACATTGTTGCGTTGAAAAGCGTCAAATCCAGCGCTGTTTATCAGTTGAATAATTTCCTCCCTGGAAATAGTGTGGGTGACACCCACGGAACGAACCACATTTTCCTCTATCATGGTGGAGCCCATATCGTTGGCTCCGAACATCAACGCCACCTGTCCCATCTTCTTCCCCTGGGTGACCCAGGATGCCTGAATATTGGGAACATTATGAAGGTAGCACCGGGCCACCGCCAGAGTTTTCAAATAGTCCACCCCGGTATTTTCGAAAGCGATAAACCTGCCCTTATGAATCTGATAGGGCCAGGGAATAAAGGCGGTAAATCCCCCTGTTTCGTCCTGAAGCTCCCGGACGCGGTGGAAGTGCTCGACCCGGTCTGCCGGACTTTCCCCCACACCGAACATCATCGTTGCGGTGGTTTTCAACCCCAAGCCATGGGCTTTCCGCATCACATCAATCCATTGGTCGGAATTACATTTTTTAGGGCTGGTGCGATCCCGAACCGGGTCCGACAAAATCTCCGCGCCGCCGCCGGGAATGGAATCCAGTCCCGCATCCATCAGTTCAGAAATGACGGCTTCCACCGGCCGATGGAAAAATTCTGAAAACCAATGGATTTCAGGGGGAGAAAAACCGTGAATATGAATCTCAGGGAAAGCAGTTTTCATCGCTCTCAGCATACCGGGATAGTAGTCCCAGGGCAGGTCTGGATTCATCCCGCCCTGGAGCAGAACACCGGTTCCCCCCAACTCAATTGTTTCCGCCACTTTCTCCCGCAGTTCGTCAAAGCTAAGGTTTTTCGCGTCTTTCGGCTCACAGTGGAATCCGCAGAATCCGCACCCGGTGATACAGCCATCGGTGTAATTAATATTACGATCCACCACGAAAGACACTTCCCTATCTGGATGAAGCTGCCACCTGACCCGGTCAGCCAGCGCACCCACCTTCAGCATATCCCCTTCTTCAAGTAGAAAAAGTGCTTCGTCTTCAGTTAAAGGGTAATTTCCCTGATATATTTTTTCTTCGATTTTATCCATCTTTGCCATTTTGCCCTCGCTGCCACCTTTATGATTCTGTCGAGATTCTCCTCGGCGCAGATAAATCCCGCTTCCATACTGTCGTCGAATCGGCTGAAATCAGCCCAATGAATATCCGAAAGCTCCGGCTCCAGCACCAACGCCGCGTTCCGCTTCTGCAATTCTCCCAGTCGATTGGTAGACACCGCATTGGAACGGGCGATAATTTCCATGGCTTTATCAAAGTCACGGGTATCTTCCATCTCCCGGGAAACGCAGGAGGCAATTACCTCTGTTGCCCCAAGCTGAAAACAGGGCTCCACTGGAATTTTGTTGGTCCAACCTCCGTCAATGAGAATCATCTCACCGGTTTCCACCGGGGGATAAATCCCCGGAATCGCACTGGAAGCCATCAATGCCTTTCGCAGGGATCCACCGGTAATCATCAACTCTTCTCCCGTCACAATATCCGACGCAATGGCGCCAAACGGAATTCGCGTATCCCGAATGTCCACATCCGGAACCAGCGCCCGGAAGGCCTCATGGAAAATATCCGGATCTACCACTGATTTAGAAGTCAGTGCCTTTCCATACAGAATTCCCTTCCTGACAAAAGCTGTCAGGTTGTCCACAATATTTGCCTGCTTCTTCTCCGACTCAATAATCCGTCGGTACACCGCAAGATTCACCGTCTCGCTGTTAGACAGAAAACGGCGCATATGATCCACCGTCTCGCGAATGTTGCCGAACCATGCGTACAAACCCCCCATCACCGCACCCATGGAAGTTCCGGCGATACAATCAATGGGAATATCATTGGATTCCAGTGTTTTCAAAATGCCCAGGTGGGCATACCCACGGGCCGCGCCGCCGCCCAGCGCCAACCCCATCCGAAAAGGTCTCATAAGTATCTGTTCCCCTTGATGTTAGCATGATCTCCGATCCTGCCCCATTGCCATCCCTTCACCCCGACTCTATCACACCAACCCGGCACTGTACAGAGAGAGTGGGCCATGGGGGCCACGCGATAGGTGGCAAAGAAGTGTTCTGTTTCTGATCGGAAAAAGACAGGGAATCAGCTATTGACTGCACATGGCCAATTCTCTGATTTTTCTGTACAAGTCACGAATCACAGTGCATGAGGGCAGGTGCCGTGATTCGCTATCTTCACTCAACCTGGCTCCATTCTGAATATTTTCCATGTTCAAGGGGTAGAACTGTCAGGTACAATGAAGTCAGGTTCAAATTCTGACAGAAAGGGGATACGATGGAATATTTAAAGGAATGGTTAAAACCGGATGTAATCTGGTTCATTGTCGGTATTGTCTTGATGCTGCTGGAAATGGCGGTTCCAGGCCTTGTCATCATCTTTTTCGGTATCGGCGCCATTGCAGTATCTGTTACCTGCATGATTGCCAGCCCATCTCTCACAATGCAACTTGTCATTTTTATTGTTGTTTCCGGCTTTTCACTGGCACTGCTCCGGCGCTGGCTTAAAACCCGGTTTTTCAGCTCAAAAGACGGACTTGACGGAGACCCCACTGTGCTGGATGAGTTCACCGGGAAAACCGCCGTTGTGGATCAGCCCATCGCACCGGGGAGACCGGGAAAGGTAGAATTTAAGGGAACTCACTGGAAGGCGGAAGCCGAAGAGAAAATCGCCACCGGGGAAATCGTCGTTATCCTGGAAAAGGATAATATCACGCTGAAGGTCAGCAAATCACCATCAAAATAGGAGGAGCAAATGCCGTACACCATCATTCTTGCCGTATTGGCCATATTTCTTATTATTATTTTTGTAAAAACCGTTCGAATTGTGCCCCAGCGCAAGGCGTACATTGTCGAACGTCTCGGTAAATACAGGGTTACGCTGGAAGCCGGGTTCCATATCCTGGTTCCCTTCATTGATAAGGTTTCCTACATTCATTCACTGAAAGAAACCGCCATCGACGTCCCGCCCCAAAGTTGCATCACCCGGGACAATATCGCGGTGGAAGTGGACGGCATTCTCTACCTCCAGGTCATGGACCCACGAAAAGCCTCATACGGCATCAACAATTTTCAGTTCGCCTCCACTCAGCTGGCCCAGACCACCATGCGTTCCGTGATCGGGAAACTGGATCTGGACAGGACATTTGAAGAACGGGATACCATCAACAGTGAAATCGTGGATGCGGTAGACAAGGCATCCGACCCCTGGGGCGTAAAAGTCAGTCGTTATGAAGTCAAAAACATCGTGCCCCCGGAAAGCATCAAGTCTGCCATGGAGAAACAGATGCGTGCCGAGCGGGAAAAGCGGGCCACCATCGCGGAATCAGAAGGGGAACGTCAGGCGGAAATCAACCGTGCCGACGGAGAACGACAGGCAGCTATCGCAATTTCTGAAGGAGAACGACAGAAAAGGATCAACGAAGCAGAGGGTCGGGCTGCGGAAATCGAGAAAGTAGCCATAGCTACAGCAAACGGTATTAAGAACATTGCCACTGCCATCACTGAGAATGGCGGGCTGGAAGCTGTCAACCTTCGAATAGCGGAACAGTATCTGAAAGAATTCGGAAAGCTTGCCAAGGAAAACAACACGATGATTATTCCCACCAACATGTCCGACATTGCCGGCATCCTGGGAACCGCAGCGAAGGTCATTCAGACTACCAGTGCCCCGAAGGGACAAGGTTGAGTTCAGGTAAGATTCAGATAAGACAGGAAATTTTCACCGCAGAGGTCGCAGAGAACGCTGAGAGGGATAAGGAAGAAGAGAATTTAACACAAAGACAAAGGTGAGAAAAGAGGAGACAACACAAAAATCGGAGTCAGAAGGAAGAGAGAAATGGCCAACTCCCTTCCTTCTCGCACTCGCACTGTTCTGCCCCCTACGCAAAATGCTCATTGTCTTTCTAATCAGAACAGAATACTTCTCAAGACTTCGCTGAATCCGCCAGAACTACGCGATTTTTCCCCGCAGCCTTCCCATCATACATAGCATGGTCCGCCTCGCTTATAGCCAGTGCAATGTCTTTATTGGCATTTCTGTAGGACGAAACACCGATGGTAACACTCACAAGCAGCTCGTTTTCATTGAAAGCAATAACTGTACCTGCCACTTCTTTCCGAATTTTTTCTGCCAGTATCGTTGCACCTTCAATGTCGGTATCCCGAAGCAGGAAAAAAAATTCCTCGCCGCCCCATCTGCATATGCTGTCTGTCTGGCGAACGTAGCTTTGAAAAACCAGGGAAATTGTCTTCAATACCTCATCCCCGGCTGCATGTCCGTAAGTATCATTGATTTCTTTGAAATCATCAATGTCTGCCATCAGGAGAGCAAAATCAATCTGATTTCGTTCATACCGGGAACTCTCCACATCCAGTACAGCCAACATACTCCGGCGATTGGGCAGTCCGGTCAATGTATCAGTTCTTGACTGTATCCGGAGACGGCGATTCAGTGTACTCAGCAATTCATTGGCATTTTTCTTTGCTTTGAAAGAACGATATAAAATCCACAGTATCAGCAGCACGACCCCCAGGAAAATTGCCATAAAAAATTGAATCAACCGATTCTTTTTGGCCTTCAGTTCCGCAATTTTTTGCTCCTGCAGGGCCAGTTCTTTCTGGTTCTCCAACCGTTCTTTTTCGTATTGGACTTTCAACTTATCCACAGACTGTCTGCTCTTTCTACCATAGAAAAGAAAAAGATTAGCGTAATGCAATGCTTCCTTGTAATTCCCATCTTCCTCAAAAACATGGGATAACTGTCGGCTTATCTCTGCGGCTTCCCGTTTCGCTTTGATGTCGGAATAAATCTCAAAAGATTTTTTCAAATACTCTGTACCTTTCCCTCTTTTCCCCAGCGCCAGGTAAAGACGCGCAAGTTGACCGCAAATATCCGCCTCCCCGTTCCGGTTTCCAAGGGTCCGGTATGAGGCCAATGCTTTTTCCAGGTATGGTTCCACTCCAATTCGTTTCCCCTGTAAAAACAAAATTGCCCCAATGGACGCATTGGCATCCGCCAGCCCCTGTTTGTCTCCGGAAACCTGGAATTCCTGCCGTGCTTCTTTCGCCGCCGCCAGTGCCTCCGGCAATTGATGTTGGTCCCGGTAGGCAGAACAGAGGTTGATATAAGCTGTTCCAATACCTTCCCGATGTCCCATATCCCGAAAGATTCTCAGAGATTCCTTATATTTGACTATTGCTTCCTGCAACATACCGGCTTCATGGAATAGCAACCCGATATTAATACCTGCCATAGCTGCATTTTTCCGGTCTCCCAACTTTACAAACATCCGGTAGGCATTCTGGAATTCCGGCAAGGCGTTATCTACATCTCCTTTGTACCAGTACGTCACACCCATTTCGTTCAGGGTACTGGCAATGGTTCTGGTATCATTGACTTCCCTGGCCAGCTTCAAAGCATTCCGGTAATTCGCCAGTGCCTCATCGTAACGGCCCAGGTCTGTTAATGCAAATCCTATGCGATTCATCGCATAGGCAATCCCTTTCCTGTCTCTCCGCTTTTCCTGCAAATTCAGAAGATTCTTGAAAATCTGAAATGCTCTCTTGTACTCTCCTCCTGCGCACTGTGCTTTCCCGACCTGGGAAAGGGCAACAACTTCCAGATCCTGTCTATTTAACTTTCGCGCCAGTTCCAGAGCCTGATTGGCATATCCAAGACTCTCTTTTACAGAACGGCCCAGAAATGCATCAGACATTCTGGAAAGAAGTTGAGCCCGTTTATCACCCTGCACTGTCTTTAATTGCCGTTTCATCTGCACAATATCTTTCGGCAAATCCCCGGCATTCTCTGCCGGCACCTGGGTCGTACAAAAAGAAATAAGCAAAAATACAAATAGGAATCCATCCCATCTTCTCATGCCTTTACAGTATGCTACAAACCCTGCCTTGTCAAACACCGACGAGGACAAAACGGATTAATTTAACTTCTGTCACATAGAAAGAAACATTCCATTGAAACCCACCACAAAAAAATGAGCTATAATGAAATCTGACAATTTTAAATTCAAGGGGGACTTGAATGGAACTGAAACAGCATCTGGTCGAAATGATTCGACGTGCGTCCACCGACCTGCCGCCGGATGTGGAAACAAGGCTTGAAAAAGCCCTGCGGGATTCCGACAGCGGGTCCACGGAAGAGAGCGTGTTTAAGGTCATCCTGGAAAATGTGAAACTGGCACGGGAAAACTCTACTCCTATCTGCCAGGATACCGGCCATGTTATTTTCTACGTCAACTATCCCGCAACCATGCGGGAAACGGACATCCAGAAAGTCATCGAAGAAGCGGCAGTGATCAGCACAGAAAAAAACTATCTGCGTCCCAACGCCGTGGATCCGGTCAGCGGAAAGAATTCGGGCAACAATGTGGGCACTAACGCGCCATTTGTAACCTATCACCAGTGGGACAAACCGGAAATCGAATTCAAGCTGATGTTGAAGGGCGGAGGAAGCGAAAACGTCGGAACCCAATATAAGCTCCCGTTTGTGGAACTGAACGCGGGCCGGGATTTTGAAGGGGTTCGCCGCCTGGTCATCGACGCAGTTCGCAAAGCTCAGGGTTTTGGTTGCGCCCCCGGTACCATTGGTGTTGGTATCGGTGGAGACAGAGGCGCCTCATATCTGCTTTCCAAAAAAAACTTCTTCCGGAAAATGGGATCGGAAAATCCGATTCCGGAACTGAACAAACTTGAAAACCAACTGGAAGCCGAACTCAACTCCCTCGGCATTGGCCCCATGGGATTCGGTGGTAACACGACCGTGCTGGACGTCTTTGTTTCGGCTCAGCATCGGCACCCGGCCACCTACTACGTGGCCATTTCGTACATGTGCTGGGCATTCAGAAGGAAAACCATGACCATAAATGAAAAAGGTGAGGTGCATTATGACGATTAAAATCAACCTCCCGGTCAGCGAAGAGGAAATCCGCAAACTGAAAATCGGTGATGAAGTGCTGTTAAGCGGCACCATGATCACATCACGGGACATGGCGCATAAGCTCATGCACGAGGAAAAACCGGACTTCATCCGTCCTTTCCTGAAAAATTCCATGATTTACCACTGCGGACCTGTAGTAAAAAAGCATGAAAATGGCGAATACAGCTTTGTGGCCGCAGGGCCCACAACATCTACCAGGGAAGAACCCTACCAGGCGGGTGTTATTGAGGAATATCAGGTTCGCGGTATCATCGGCAAGGGCGGCATGGGGTCCAAAACCCTGGCTGGCCTTCAAAAAAGCGGCGCCGTTTACCTCCATGCCGTAGGCGGTCTGGGCACTTTGCTGGCTCAGCGAATTATCAAGGTATTGGACGTGTTTAAGCTGGAAGAATTCGGCAGCCCGGAAGCATTCTGGATCATTGAAGTCAAAGATTTTCCGGTAGTTGTAACCATGGATTCCCACGGCAATTCCCTGCACAAAACTGTGCTGGAAAAGTCCATGGCTCGCTCTGAAGAGTTGCTGGCAAACGGCTGATCCAAAGCCGAAAAGAAAGGAAATGCAAACCGGGGTATAAATTACCCCGGTTTTCTAAACTCTATGCTGCTCATTGAAAATTCGTTCCAACTGGAACAGGCACAAAAAGAAATTAAACAGGCCAATGTTCTTGCCGTGGACATTGAGACATACGGTCACGCGTCAATGAACGAACTGGGACAGATACGTCTCATCCAGGTAGGAACAGACAGTGAATGCTACATCTTCGACATGCTGATAACAGGTTTTCCCGTATTCCTCAAACCTATCTTTAACAATCCCGAAATCACCAAAATCTTCCACTACGGCATCTTTGACATGTCACACCTTACCCACCACTACCATGTAGAATTCCAGAACACCTTCTGTACTTACCTGGCATCACGGGTACTGTCCACAGGACTGAAAGTCCGAAATTCACTGAAAGCTGTAGTCAAACGTTACCTTGATGAAGACCTGGACAAAGAAGAACAGAGCAGCGACTGGAGCGGCGACATCAATGCCGGCCAATTATCCTATGCCGCCAGAGACGTGGAAGTTCTGTTGCCCCTTCACCGGAAACTGGAGGGAATTCTTGAAGAAAAGAAACTCCAGCACATTGCACGCCTCGAATGCGGCTTACAATGGATGCAGGCGCAAATGATGGCGCATGGACTCCCGGTGAGCAGAGATACCATTGAAAGTGAATGTCAAGGCATTGCAGGTCAATTTCCAGGGAATTTTGATCTCGATGAATTGATACAGTCCGGGAAAAAACTACCTTCCAAGGGACTTCAACAACTGGTAGAACGCTATCGGCTGCTGGGAGATCTTGCCTCTGTGGGGTTTGTACCGGATTTTCGAACCGACTGGCGGGACTGCGGTCGGTTCTACCAGAAAAACTATGAATCTGAAATCAACAGTCTCCTGTCTCCACCTGTTTTTAACCTGACATTCAAAGGGTTGTGGCTGGCCGCACTGGGCGCCAACGCCAGAGACTATCGGAGCAGAGAAGATCTTGAAGACCCGGATTTTCTTAAATCCAGAAATGCTGCCATGCTCCGTGCCATCGGTGAAAAAGACCACCAGGCCATGGAACAGTACAAATATCACATTGACGAATTCAAGGAACAATGTCCCGGCATCCTCAGATGGCAGGAAAAAACAGGTGCGACTCTGGTGGAGAAGAAACCCATTCGAATTACCGATGGCCGTGTTATTCACACCCGCATGTTTGAGACTCACCGTCCTGACTGCTTCCGCCAGATTCTGGATGTCACCGTCTCTGACTTTATCAAAACATTGATGCTGCTCCTCCACAAGTCGGGGACAATCCCCTGCCAGTATGACCATTCCCGTCACATACTCACCGTCCATGGGGGAGATCCCGACGGCATCCGGGAAGCAATTAATTCCGCATCAAAATTCATTTTTGGGCAATCACTGCCGAAACATCTGTTTAAAATAGAAAGTGATGGGTGATGAGTGATGAGTGACAAAAGACAGAGAAAGAACCAACTCCCTGACTTTTCTAATCTAAACACTTGCACTTTCACTCGCACTGCCCCTACGCACAAGGGCCAATCACTATGAAGAAGATTCTTATTCTGACCATTGGTGTTGTGTCCATTTCATTTTCTGCCATTTTTATACGGTTTTGCCCGAACGTACCTGCCATCTCCATCGCCGCTTGGCGAATGGTCATTGCAAGTGGTGTTCTGATTGCTATTGCCGTAATCCGAAAAGTCAACTTTACCGGCATTCGGAAAAGGGAATGGGGCATCGCCTGCATCGGTGCCATCTTCCTCACCCTCCATTTCGCCAGCTGGATTACATCACTGAAACTGACATCTGTGGCCAGTTCCGTGGCGCTGGTCACCACGAATCCCATCTTTGTGGGCATATTTTCCTGGATTATTCTGAAAGAAAAGCAACAGAAAGAACTTATCATCGGCATTGTACTGTCCGTGTCCGGTAGCCTGATTCTGGCGGTGGGAGACGGCGGCCTGTCCGGACTGGCCATCACCGACAAGCAGGCCCTCATCGGCGACATACTGGCACTCACCGGCGCAGTTATGGGAAGCGGCTACCTTATTGCCGGCAGCATCATCCGGGAAAAAGTGGACACATTCCGGTACATCCTCATGGTCTACCCCCTCACTGCGGTACTTCTCCTCATTGTGACCGTTGTCGGCAAATTCCCATTAACCGGTTTTTCCCATATTGCCTGGCTCAACCTGATACTTCTCGCACTGGTCTCTCAACTCTTGGGCCACACCGCCTTCAACTGGGCATTGAAACACCTGAAAGCCAGCATGGTGGCAGTTACCATTCTGGGAGAACCTATCGGCGCTGCTATTCTCGCCTTTCTTTTCTTCCGGGAAACCATCTCACTCTCCCAGACCATCGGCATGGCCCTCATCTTCGCCGCCATCCTCATCAGTGCCCGCAAAGGTGGGAAATCCCTGCCGAAGGAAATTGTCACATGACTCTTCCGTAAAAACCTATGGCATCAGAAAATTCAAAATCTCATCGGCCACAAAAAAATCCTGTTTCCTGAACCGATCAAATTGATGGGTTTCGCTTCTGGTAATAGTGTCGGCCAGCTCATCAAAATTTGATACCGTCAGCACATAGTTCTTCTCAGACATGAAGCGGGTAATATCCAGTTGATGTTTGTCATATCTCTCCAGATTTGGCACCACTATGATCTTTTTCTGCAACTCCAGAAGTCTATAAATTGAGCCCGCTCCCGCATGAGAAATCACAAGATCACAATTACGATAGTATGTTTCAATCTCATCGCTGAAATTGAAATATGGAAAATGAACGGGGGTGTAATCGCCATTAGCTGTCTGCAGTGTAAATTGGTAACTTGAATCCCTGAAATGCTCATCCACGTACCGCATCAGCCCGTCAAATTTCGTCGTCCCCACTGTCACTAAAATCCTCACAGCAGCCCCCCAAAAATGGCCCCTGAATAGTACTGCTTCTGCTCATCGTTCTGTATATAAAACCTGTCGGCTATTCGATACATGGCCCTCCCCGTCCAGGATCGAGTTTCGAACCGGCACCACGTCTCAATAAATACAATTCTCGCACCCAGTAACTTGAAAAAAAGGGAGGGTAATATCGCAATTGCTGGGCCTGTTGAAATCACGCCCTTTACCTTCCATGTTCGCTGTATCTTTGCCAGGAACTTGCAACATAACCACAAATTCCCTGGAATGTTACAGATTGTTGATTTTCGCGAGTGCTTATCCCGTACCGGCAGAAGGCTGAAATTGGTCAGAGATTTAATTTCCTGTTTATTCTCACATAGACCTATCCATTGAACACCAGAACATTTTCCAGTCTCAAGCAGTCTTGACAGCAACCGCACCATCTGGGCCTTATGTCCACCTTCGCCGTAAATCAGCAGTATTGCTTCCGGTTTCATAATGTCACCACTTCCCGAATCACCTTTACCAGCCCATCGTATGCTGCAACCGAATCATATGACTGGGCTGTTCTTATGGCCTGCTGAGACAAGTTCTGCCTTTCGCTCCGGCTCAGATGGCTGAACAAAACGATCCTATCAGCCAACTCTTGAGAGTTACCGGATTCAAACAAGAAACCGTTTACATCATGCCTGATATATTCAGTAAGCCCCCCTGTGTCGGATCCGATTACCGGGATACCGCACGCCATCGCTTCAAGACCGACAAGCCCCAGGCTCTCTTCAGCCTTGATGGTCGGGAATATGAATACATCAAAACTGCGGTAAACATGGGGAAGCGCCGACTGCCGCATTGCCCCGATGTGGGTCACCTCTGGCTCAAGTGCCAGAGCGGCAACCATGCGTTTGAGGGCGCCAACCTGTGTCCCTCCTCCCACCAGAATCGCTTTGAACCCGATTTCAGGTCTTTCCTTTTTGATACTATTCAGCGCATTCAGCAAGATATCCCAACCCTTGTCCCGTTCTATTCTCGAAACATGACCGATTGTCAGGGTTTCCGGACTCTCCACTCTTTTTTCTATCTCCGGGGTAAAACGTGACAGATCAATGCCACCGGAATATGAGACATATACGTTGGGATGATTGTATTTTTCACTGATTCTTGTCCTGAAAAATTCAGATGGTACGACCAGCATGGCCGCACGGCGTATTGCACCATGATTTATGCCCATGATTTGACGCCCCAAAAAGCCATAAGGGAAAAGATCACTCCCATGAAAATTAACCACAAGTGGTTTATCAATCAACGGCAAGACAGGGACAATCGGCAACAATGAATGTGCCGCATAATGCACATAGATGACGTCATAATGCTCTGAGAAAACCTTTAGATAAATGTCAAAGATGAATCGGAAATACTTCAAACATTTTTCAGCCATGTTCCGACTTCTTCCTCGAATCACAGCTTTTGTAATTTCGATACCTCTGCCTGCCATCGCTTCAGCGAAATTTTTGACAAAAATACCATAAGAAGGCCGGCCCTTCGTCGGATACATGTTTGATATCAGGAGAAGCCTGGTATTGCCTTTACCAGTGCAGTTGATTTCAAGACTACCCAAAGCCGCCATTGCACCGATCAGCGGCCCGATAATGCCTGAGTAGACAATGTGCCCGGCCGTAACACTGATTCCAATCATCAAAAACAGTGTAAATGCAACATAGAGTGCATAAGGGTTCCTATTTCTCGCTTTCAGTATCCGGTACAATATGGATATGAAGAATCCGTACATAATTACAACACCGGTTATGCCATAGGTCATCAAGATATCAATGAGGTCAATTTCCACAAGCTTGGTGCCGGATATGCACATCCACCATTGCCTGCTGCTTCCGAACAGCCACTCGAAGAATGAGTATTGAGAACCGAACGCCTTCATCGCCTGTGTGGCCCAGATATTGCGTTGACTTAAGATAACTGTTAACAGATCCGTCTGAGAGTAATAATAGGCCAGCCTTGAAAACAGATTCATCTCAAACAGTGCATAACTGATGCCGGCAAATCCTACAAGTGGAACAACAACCGCAACCAGCAAAAGAAAACGTTTGTCTTTCCTTTTGAATGTCCCACGACTTTTTCTGTCGATACCATTGATTATCGGAAACGCCAGGAACAGGATCAGGGACGAGAGCATCGTGACCTTGCTTGTGGCCAGAGCGCTGACACCCACAGCAGCCACGGCAAAGAGCAGGAATGCACGGCGGCGCCCGTTGACCATGAATTGCATCATGACCAGGGCGCTCGACACAACCAGTGCCCCTGCCAGTTCATTCCCGGCGAAAATAAATCCCCTTGAGCCAATCCCCACCCCGCCTCCACCTTCATACTGGGGATAACCATATCCCAGAGAACCCAGGATAAGGTTGATTGCCAGAATGGTGAAGGAAGCCACCGCCAATGCAATTATCCAGTTTTCATTACCGTTCCTTACCACTTCAGTAAAAAAGACATAGAAAATCACAATAGCAAGAAACTTGAATAGGAAAGCGAGTCCCTTTGCCGCAGCAATCGGATCGGCAAGAACCAGTGTGTGCGCCGCAAAATACATCAACATCACGCCGCCGACAAACAGAACCAGGGCTCGTTTGCGAAGATAAAACAGTATCAATGCCAGGATTGTGAGCTTATAGATGATTGAAATGGAAAAAAAGCCCTCTCTGATCAACACGCCATTCACTGAATCCACAAGCAGATACGGTACGACAAGAAAAAATACAGCATTGTATACGAAAGTCCGACTATCGTTCTTCAACTTCCCCTCTCCTCACCCGATGTCATGGAGCAGCCCTTATCCTTAACAATGAGATAAGAATAAAAAGTCCTCGGGCATGATCTTCATCTTCACCGCCATCATCATTTCCTCCCGCAAAGGTGGGAAAACCCTACCGAATGATGTGATCGGATGAGAAAGATGTGTTCTGTTTTCAGTGTTCTGACAGAAAAGGTGGGAGCAGTCTTTTCTCTGTATTTTCTTTCATTTAACACCCAACACCCAACATCTAACATTCGGTGCATCGCGCCGCTTGTTTGTACAAGTCCTTGTAATTTATACGATCCATTTCAGTTCATCAATCAGTAGTGGTTCATTAAAGAAATAAACTCCAACCAAGTTTCTTCTCCTGAAAATATAGTCGTAATTAAACTGAGGAACCTTGAAATTCTCAAGCAATCGTTTTAAGTCATCTCTTTTAAAGATTTGCAGGTCGCGCAGGAGTTTTGTGCTATTCAGCAAAAGTTTTTCAAACAAAAAAGCCTTACTCCTGAAATCTGAACCGTTTATCATCTCATCAATCTCATTATTTGAAATGTTCAAATCCCAAAAGCACTCCTTTAAAATCCTGTCGTAGTCAATCATTTCTTTGCTACCCGCTATTATGTACCTTAATATACATTCTTTTCAGTCAAAATTCAACATATACCAACGCAACGCTCTCACTCCTAAAAAGTTTGAGTAAAGATGAGATTCAGAAAAGACAGGAAAAAGAAAGGGCAGTATGGCTCTCTGCCTTGTCCCATTCTGAACTATTGTCTTTATCTTGCAAAATCTGCCTTGAAAAATACAGATGCAAGACAACATATTTCTCAAGCATTGAACGACTCCCTTTCATATCAGGAATCCGAGAACCTCTTTTTAACCAGTGACATTCCCAGAACCGGCGTCCAGATACCCAGACGTCTGTAACACAAAGCAGTAAGCAAAAGATTCCAGGTTATCATTCCAAGAACTGCACCCACTGCCGCTCCGTTTATACCGATTAATGGGATCAGAATGAAATTAAACACTATTGTTACAATGACAGAAGCCGCCGCCCCCAGAGCAGTTACCCTCTCATGGCCCGCCATATTCAGCATGGTACCCATCGGACCGAACAAAACACCAAAGAACTGCCCGAATGAGAGAATGATTAACGCAGGCCATGCAGTTACAAATGCAGGACCGAAAATGCTGAGAAAAACATCGCCGGTAACAATAAATAACAAAAATACAGGAAATGTGACCAATACAACCACTCGATATGTACGTGTAATCATTTGCTGTAGTTTTCCATATTGATGTTCATGGTAGAATGCTGCCATTCTTGGAGCCAACGCCATGGACGCAGCGGCAAAGCCAACAACCAACAGGTCTGCACCTTTAGCCGCAATGGAGAAGAGACCGGTATCGGCTTTCCCGAGCATGGCACCGACCATAAGAATACCAATCTGACTGTTGAGAATTGCCAATCCACTCAGCAGCGCAAATCGTGAAGACAAACGCAGCCATTTCCATGTTTCCGGTTTTGATAATGCACTCCCGGGAATCCTGATATACCGTAATTTCAAAAGGGCCGTTATCCCCAATGCGATTACTGTAGCTGTACATTGGATTAACAGGGTATTGGATGCATTCATGTTAGTGGAAAAAAATATGATACTAACTGCCAGTAACAAGAATCCAAACAACAGCCGTCGAATGATCACTTCCGGTATCTGGCCTGCCAGAATCGAACCCCAACCCCTCAATTGAGCTAACCAGAGCTGAAGAAGAGCAGTAAGTGGAATCAACATAAAACCAAACAGATATGCAAACCGGTCCGGATTATCTGATGGCATAACGATGAAAACCCAGCAAGAAGCAATAATGAAAATTAGAAAAGAAAAAATAAATACCGTAAGCGTGGACCAGTGCAAAAGACTCTTCGTTTTGTTCCACTGTTCTCGGCTTTTAGCCACTGCAATTTCACGCTGAACAAACTGGCGTGTCCCCAGCAGGGAAGGAACCATCATAACCATCATCCATGACATCACCAGAGCATACAGCCCCAATCCTTTCAGGGGCAGAATCCTTGCCAACAGTATTGCCAGGCCAATCTGCAACATCCTTCCTGTAACATGTAAAAACAATGAACCCACCACATCCCGTGCCGCCCGGCTCCTCATCGTCTCAGCAGGTGTCATTCCCAACAATAGTTCCAGCCATTTGCTTCTCTTTTCATTCATAAGGCGCCTTCACCTACATAGAGTTTTCTCATGAATGTTCCGCCATGAAATACAAACGAATCATAACAATTCCTGTAATAACGATTCGAAAAGATCCAGACACTGTGTCATTGCCTTGTCCTCCACAACCCCTCCACTTCATCCTGCTACACTTACGTTTTTACAGAAGTCTTGATGGACCTGTTCTACTTTGCCCGCTTCCCTTCTATCCCTTCCATATTCTTAATCAGTACGGTACCGGACTTTTTCTTCAAGCGGAAAAAATCACCATACCAATTTGGCATTCCCTGGATCCCAAAAAATGCGAAATTCAAAAATATTCCTCCAAGTCTCAAGTCATTTGAACTCTCTACCACACATGTCAAGTACCTGATTCGATATCAAATGATATATTACTATAGAACAACTTACCTCAGCTCTTTTTTCAGTCTCTTGACATCCGCCTCTACCATCATACCCACCAATTGTTCAAAACGAATAGTAGGGTACCAGTCCAGTTCCCTTCCGGCTTTGGACGGATCTCCCAGCAGCATCTCAACATCTGCAGGCCTGTAAAATTCCGGAGACACCTGCACAACCAGCTTACCGCTTTTTCTGTCAATCCCCCGCTCCTTTACACCGGAACCGTTCCATTCCAACTGGACGCCTGTCGCTGCAAACGCGGCCTCAACAAACTCTCGAACAGAATGCGTTTCACCCGTAGCGAGAACGTAATCATCAGGCTCATCTTGTTGCAGCATGCGCCACATGCCCTCCACAAACTCTTTTGCAAATCCCCAGTCCCGCTTTGCTTCAAGATTCCCGAGATATATCGTTTCCTGCAATCCCCGTTGGATTCGTGCTACAGAATTGGTAATCTTACGGGTCACGAACTCAAGCCCCCGTAATGGGCTTTCATGGTTAAACAAAATCCCAGAACACGCAAACATTCCATACGATTCTCTGTAGTTCACCGTCATCCAATGGCTGAACAGCTTGGAAACTCCGTAAGGGCTCCGGGGATAAAAAGGCGTCGTTTCCCGCTGGGATGTTTCTTGAACACCGCCGAACATTTCACTGGTAGATGCCTGGTAAAAATGCGCCTCAGGATTCACTTGCCGAAGGCCTTCCAGAACTCGCAATAGTCCCAGAGCATTCACATCAGAAGTCAACATAGGCTGTTCAAAGGAGGTAGCTACAAAACTCTGCGCTGCCAGATTATAAACCTCATCAGGCTGAACTTTTTCTAAAACCCGTATGATATTGGTCAACTCCAGAAGATCCATATATTCAATTTTTACATCATTCAGAATGCCCAGGTCTCTCAGCCGCCAGTTTCCTTCAGAACCGCTTCTCCGATCTGCACCGACAACTGTGTAACCTTTTTCCAGAAGCAACTGGGACAAATAACCGCCATCCTGACCTCTTATTCCTGTAATAAGCGCCGTTTTCAATGGATTGCCCTCCCCTTGTCTTTTCTCAGCAAGGCCTTTATGAACACCTGCTTCGTTTGCTCTCCAATCATGGCATGATTATACATCTTCTCAACAGTTTCCCTTCCTCTTGCAACCAGTCGCATACGTAAATCTTCATCGTCAGCCAATTGACACAATTTTTCCGAAAGTTCTTTCTTATCTCCCGTTGAGAACACAAACCCATTTACTCTATCCTGAATGATTTCGGTAAGGGGTTCAAGATCAGAAACAATTGCAGGGGTTCCATAGTCCAACGCGCGCTGAAGTACACTGCTGTTAAAGATTTTTTTATAAGGAAGAACGATCATGTCTGCACTTTTAAAATAGAGTGGCACAGCCCCATTCTCAATGTAATTGACGCGCAATACAACATGGTCTGACAACCCATTTTTTACTATAAAGTGTTCATACTTTCCAAAATTTACCTGCCAAGTTTTCCCCGCAATCACTAAAAATACATCTTTTCTGGTCTCCACAAGGGACTGAAAGGCT
Source organism: Acidobacteriota bacterium (assembly GCA_013151025.1). Lineage (GTDB taxonomy): Bacteria > Acidobacteriota > Holophagae > Thermotomaculales > Thermotomaculaceae > UM-FILTER-49-7. Next base: position 1,192 of record JAADJC010000034.1, on the reverse strand, counting down.
TCCAGTAAAACATCAAGTCCCTTGACCTCCTTGACCTGCCCGAAAAACAAAATCATCTGTCCTGACGTTGGGAGATTAAGAAATTGCCTCGCTTCCAATTGAGACAATGCAGTTTTGAATACCGTATCAAAATCCATGGGTAGAATGTGATGCACAGATTTGGACGGATAATTTGAAAAATGCTCAAGAAGTATTTTGCATGCATATTGCGTATGCACAATTACTTCATCAATAATTTTCTCGAATTTTCCATAGTTCCCGTGCTCACATGGAGTGACCGCGTTAAATGATTCCACGTCATGTACGGTCGCAACGATACGAAATCCCCTGCGTTTGAAAATCCACATTTCTACGTATTCAAACCAGCTGAAGTGAAAAATATGGAAATGTGCAACCTGGCATCCGTTCTGTCTGGCACCTTTTGCCGCATCAAGGGCACCTTTCAAGAATCGGAAGCCACGAATAATCTTGCTCCGCCCTTTGTATATCCCCCTGTACACCTTGAGAACCTTTGTCCGAAAAATGGCCTTCTCATCCAGAACGGTTTCATCGCACGTGTACAGAAAAGGCATAACACCATTCTCATGGAGCGCCTCGCACAACCCAAAGTCGTAGAATTCCATCCCACCATGGCCACCCACATGCTCAACAATTGCCACTCTGATCATGAGTCCTCCAATAGTCATGCAAGTTCCGTCCAAGTAGATTGTTCAGTTGCTTGGTATCGCTTTCGTATATGTTCCAGAGCAGATTGGTTAATTCCATGGAAATTGGCGGTTTCTGCTTATCTGAGAGAACAAAATCTTCCAGAAATCTTTTCTCCTTATCAGGGAATACCGTAATCAGCGTTCTCCTCAGCCAGTTAAGGTGATACACCCAACCGAAAAGTTTGTTCCCAGGAAGAGCAAAAGTGTTATACCGTACCAATTTGGGTTCATATTCAACAGAAATCCCCAGAAAAGAACAAACCCCCTTGAAGCAACGAAGCGGATCATTCTTAAAATCCTCAAACAAAATAATATGAACATTGTCTTTTCCAAACAATTTCAGATACCGTCCCACCTGCTCCGCATAAAATCCGAGTTCAACATATTGCTGATAATAAAGATCTTGAAATTTATGTCCCGAGCGTCTCAAAACAATATCTTCAAAACTTACTTTTACCACCCCCAGACGTCTGTCCATTAAATAA
>JAADJC010000081.1 GCA_013151025.1 Acidobacteriota bacterium | reverse complement strand
TTCTTCTTCTTCTTTCTTCCCTTCTTCCTCTTCCTGTTCCATTACCTGGAAAAATACATCAGTGGTGACCATGGAAGACATCATCATTCCCGCCATAGCAGTCCAACGATCCGTTTCGTACAACTTGACAAAACGCTTCATGCCTTCAATCAGTTCTTCATCGGAAAACTCAAACAGTTCCTCAACATTGTGTTCCTTGAAAATGTTTTCAAGTACACGTATAACTTCATTTACGACAACCTGTTCCAACTCATTCTCATGGTCTTCGTCATGTTTGTGCGATTCATGTGTCATATTGACTCCTTTTTCCCCATCGTTCATGGGTATTTATAACCATTATACATGAAATTTCTGTAAACCCATCAGAAGAAAACAACTGGATAAACTCCCCACCGAACCCTCAGTACAGCTTTATGCCTCATCATTTTTCAGCCTTTCAAACCAAACACGGGAGGGTCAATATTAACCACAATTCCCGAACCTGGGAAAAGTCTATTCAACTGCCTGCGTATGTCCTCGATCTGATTCAGCCGCTCCGGTGTTTTTACCGAATTGATATCCATTACTATATTGAACCGTTCATCGGAACCGACAATTCGTATATCATGAGTAGTTGCCATAAAAGGATAATCATTTATGAACCCTTTTATTGCCGCCGTCACAACTGCATACTTGGGGTGAGTCCGGTTGACCGGGTCTACATGAACAATTGCCCAGCCTGGAAAAGACTGCTGGATCTCGGTTTCAATTGCATCGGAAATGTCATGGGCATGGCACAAAGACATGGCATGGTCCACTTCCATATGAAGGGAAATGTTATAAATAGAACGAAAATCATGGACCACAATATCATGTACCCCAATTACCTCTTTGTGTGTCAGGGTAATTTCTTTCACGCGATCTATTAATTCAGGAGCCGGATTTTGTCCCATAAGCGGGCTGGCCGATTCCCGAATCAGTCCGATAGCCGTCCCCATGATAAAAATGGAGACAATAAGACCTCCTATTCCATCTGCCCGGGGCCACCCGGCCTGGACAAACCCCAGGGAAACCAGTACCAGTACAGTTGAAATTGCGTCACTTCGATGATGATGGCCGTCCGCTATCAGCACGCTGGAATTGATGGTTCTCCCAAGGAAAAAAGAAAAACGCGCCAATCCTTCCTTCAAAAACAATGTGGTCCCGACAATGACAATACCCAGTACGCTCAACTCCGTGACTTCAGGTTTCAGGATTTTTCCGATGGAATCCCTCAGAAACTCCAAACCTACCACGAACAGAAGTGTGGCCACAATTACAGAAGCAATGAGTTCCATCCGTCCATGGCCAAATGGATGGTCTTCATCCGGGGGCCGTGAGGATATCTTGAACCCGACAATGACAACAATTGAAGAAATGACATCCGACAGTGAATGCACACCATCCGCAATCAAACTTATACTGTGAAAAGCAATGCCATAAAAAAACTTTACCCCGGCAATCAACACATTGACGACTATGCTGACTATGCCTTCCAGCAACCCGACTTTTTCCCGGTCATGCTCTCCCGTTTCCCGGATCCATTCCCTGAAATCAGGCAAGCGTTTAAGCAGCATCATTTGCAGTCCCCCAACCCTTTCATTTACTGAATGATAACATTGAACTGGTTTTCTGTCCACAAGCACCTTGTTTGCCCAACCATTGATTTTTGTGGATTTTTCCCTTATAATTCTGTTATGAAAAAACGCGTAATTCAACTGACAATTTTGATGTCGCTGGTATTTTTTATTCCCGCCTGCTTCAATGAGGAACAACAGATAATCGCTTTTCTCGAACCGGATGGTTCTGTAATGCTTCTAATATACAAACACAATGTTTATTCAACTGAAAAAACACCTTCAAAACGAATCAAGGAGGAAAAGGTACTCTTGGATCGTTTGCTGGAGGAACGGGATATCCCGCTGATCAAAACCTTGTATGACATGGGCTCGGATCACGTCCATATTCAGGTAATTCGTGATACAGTTCCCTATGAATATCTTGTAAAAGCCCAATTTGATTCGTTCGAGGATTTTTTTGAAGCTCTGGCCCCGGATGATGACCTGAATCTTGATATTGACGTCCGGCTGGAAGGGAGATCACGTTCAATTACAATCACCCGGGAAGCTTCCCCGGCTTTGAGTTCTAAATCAGATAAGCCCAATGATAAGGAAGAAATTCTGTTCATTATCGCAGATGCCTTTGACGTTGAATCAACCGGACTTCGCCAGCAGGGGGAAAACGGTGTTGTGCTGAATCCTGCGCTGATTTCTTCCGTCTCCATTCGCTGGAAAATGAAGCCCACATCAGATAAACCGCACGCCAAACCGAAGTAGTGCACCACAAGAGACGGCGCGTTGCGCAGTGTGAATAGTGGATGGTTCAGAAAGGGAAAAGAGAGCCAATGGGCAAATCCCCTGTATTTGCCCAACCTATTACTTCATTCTTCTCTGCCTTCTCCACTGTTTCCACATACCGATATTCATGAACAGTTGGCGAATATAGACAAGGATCGGTACGACGACCCAGATGGACAATCTGCCCAGCCCCACCTGGTGCTGTCTTTGAAGCAAGAACCGATAGGGTCTGGACCATATTCTCAGAACGAGCTGTAGGGCAAAGTGCACACCGATCAGACTCCCCATTGCCAGTAAAGGTTCGACAATAAATCCCGGGACCAGTAAGGCAAATCCAAAAATCACCCACAGAATGGAACCGGGCTCCACCATCATAAGTATTGGACCCATTTTGTTAAGGGAATATTTTGTGACACCGACGCCGATATTCCATTTTGCATATTTGATTAAAGGGCCGTGAGGTTTATGGTAAATCTTCATTTCCGGTCCATAATGAAGACGATAACCAGCCTGATGCAACCGTCGGCTCAAATCAATGTCTTCCCCCCCGCTGTCAAATTCCTTATTGTATCCACCAATATCTTCCAATGCCGATTTGTAAAATGCCCCATTGCAACCGGGAATGAATGAAATGCCGTCAATGCCAACCGGAGTGTTGGCATCCAGACCAATGGCTCCTCCTGCAGGATGGCCTACCGCAGCAATGCAGCGGTCCAGCCATCCGGACCCTGGTGGAGGGAAAGCGTCGCCAGCGATTCCCGCAGCGTCAGGATACTCCCGGAAACCGGTTGCAATGCCCCTCAGCCAGCAGTCGGGGATAACGGTATCCGCGTCAACAAACGCAACAATATCAAATCGGGCAGCTTTAAGCCCCTCATTTCGCTGTCGGCTATACCCTGCCTCACTTTGGAGCAACCGAACAGAGTCGTATTCTTTTACAATTTCCGGGGTCTTGTCAATGGAGGAATCAATTACAATGCACTCCCATCGGTCAACAGGATAATCTTGTTTCATCAATGAATTCAGGCAGACCCTGATATTTTTTTCTTCGTTTTTTGTAATGACAACTACAGAGATTCCCGGCAAAGTTCTGTCATCATTCTGCGCCATTCAAAAACTCCGCGCTCAATACACATCCATCAAAGGTTCGGTAATCGTACACACAATTTTTGCAGAACCCGAACTGATCCCGATTCGCCTGGAACCGATACCGAAACTTTTCCGCTTCCGGAGAAAACCATATCTCATCGAAATGCCGATCATTGATATTGCCGAAGGGGTGCTGGTATTGCAGGTCAAATTCGCAGGAGATAATCTCCCCGTCGGGGAAAAGGGTCGGCTTTGTCCAGGGAAAGCGGCACCAGTATTTTCCTTGTCTGCGATCTGCTCGAAACCACCGGTTATACCGGTACCAACGATACTGTTCATGCTCTGGAGCCAATTGCTCATCCCGCTTCGGATCGCAGTGCCCATCCTGTCTGGTGGAAAATGCCTTAAAGCTGACCATGTCCACGCCCAGTTCCAACGCGAGTTTCCTGAACTCATCCACTTCGTCTTCGTTGTCCCGGGATACCACCATTCGCAAATTCAAAATGGGTCCTGCCCCACCATTTGCCTTCTTGGCTGCCACAGAATGTTTTCCAGAACCCGCTTAAGATCGCCACCCCGCCGCTGCTTCTCGTAGCTTTCGACTGTAACACCATCCACTGCAATAATCAGTGCCGTCAGGCCCGAATGGACAAGCTCATTTGCCTTCACATTGTCCAATTGGTTCAGGTTCGTACTGGTAACGGAAAGAATATTTCTGTCAGCAGCATATCGGGCCATTTTCGAGATATCCGGATTCAAGATCGGTTCTCCCCAGCTCCAGAGAATCACATACAGCAACGTCTCTCCAGCTTCATCAATAAATTTCTTAAAAGTCTCAAAAGGCAGTAGTTGTCGGGCCTTTGTTGAATTGTCTTTTGATGGGCAGATACGGCAGTCAAGGTCGCAGAGATTTGAGGGCGACACATGGGCCATGTAAGGGCATCCCATAGTTCTG
>JAADJC010000042.1 GCA_013151025.1 Acidobacteriota bacterium | reverse complement strand
GGAAAGTTCTTGAACTGGATCCCGGGAATTTAACCGGCCTTATGAATTTAGCTCTTGCTTACTGGCTGGACGGGAATCATGAAAAAGGCTTGAACCTGATGAAAAAAGCGATTCAGAAACAGAAAAATCCGATTGCCTATTTTCACCTTGCCTACTTTTACCATGTTGACGGGAAACAGGACATGGCGCTTAAAAACTATAAAAAAGCTGTTGAACTGAATTCCGATATCCTGAAAATCCGTGAAGGTTATTTAAAGAGGGTGCCGCAGTCTTCTCCCACAAGTAAATTTTATCGGGAGCAGTTCAAAGTCGCGAAAGTTTATATTGAAACGGGGAAAACTCCTAAAGCAATCGCATTTGAAAATCGGACAGCTGAAATTACAGCCATTGAACTTCGGCTGATACCGGATCCCGTGCCGGTAAACAAACCTTTCGATATTGAAGTCAGTTTTAAAGCCGAAATGACCGGCGATGAAACGACCATTCCTATTCTATTCAGTTTTACGATCAGCCAGAACAGTAAAGTGCTTTTTACGTCGGAATCAAGCACTATTGAAGCTGACAATGGCAGAATTACACATTGGAACGCGCATATGAATCCGGTTCCTGTGAAGGGCACTTACACAATCAGAGGTATTTTCAGGTACAAAAAAACTGTTGCTGAAAAAACGGTGATTCTGACAATTGAATAATCGAAAATCTGGTGAGATATTGAAGATGTTTGCCATTTTTCTTTCTTCTGAAGTGTGGCTGAATCAGGTATAATGTCGGGGAATTGCCGATGAGGAGCGAGAATATGACAGAAAATAAAATTGAATTGTCCATTGTTATTCCCATTTATAATGAAGAAGAAAATATTGTCGCACTGGTGGGAGAAATCCTCAGTGCTTTGAAGGATTTCAGGAAACCGTATGAAATCGTACTGGTGGATGACGGTTCAAAAGACAACTCATTCCCTCTGATGCAGCAGTTGCATAAAGAATATCCTGATATTGTTCAATATGTATCATTTACAGAAAATAATGGCCAGACTGCGGCGTTTATTGCCGGTTTCCGGGCGGCCCGGGGCCGGTTGGTGGCCACCCTGGACGGAGACCGTCAAAATGACTCAAACGACCTGCCCGGCATGATTGAAGAGTTGAACAGAAGCGGCGTGGATATGGTGAACGGAATCCGGAAAAAACGCCGGGACAGCTGGGTACGGAAGTTGTCATCGAAGGTTGGAAATGGATTTCGGAACTGGCTGACGAGGGAACAGGTGAGCGATGTGGGCTGCTCCATCCGGGTGATGAAGCGCGAGTGCGTAGCTGAGATTCCCTGTTTCAATGGGCTTCACCGCTTTTTCCCTACACTGGTTCGGATGAAGGGTTTCAAAATTACGGAGATTCCCGTGAATCACAGGGAACGAACCCTTGGCGTGTCCAAGTACGGTGTTTTGAACCGGGCCTTTGTCGGGATCCATGACACTTTGGCAGTGCGCTGGATGTTAAAAAGGGTGTTGAACTGGCAGGTGGGAGAAACCACCCTGAAAGAGGGAAAGCGATGAGTGCCTCAACTTTTTTTGTGGCTCTGGGGTTTGTAGCCCAGGGTGTTTTTGCTTCCCGCTTTATTGTGCAATGGATTGCCAGCGAGAAAGAGAAGCGCAGTGTGATTCCCATGGCGTTCTGGTATTTGAGTTTTTCCGGAGGGTTGCTCCTCACTGTATACGCGGTGTACCGGAAAGACCCGGTTTTTATTCTTGGACAAGCCAGCGGGTTGATTGTGTACACTCGGAACATTGTCCTCAGGTGGCGGGAAGCGCGGCAAAGTGAAGTGGACTAAAGTTCTGCTGCTTTCGTTTCTCTTCTTTCTGGCGGTGTTTCCCCAATCGTTTCTCAGGGATTTGTGGGAGCCGGATGAGCCTCGTTTCGCTCTGGTCGCTCGGGAAATGATTCAAACCGGCGATTTTGTGATGCCCCACCGGAACAATAAACCGTACCCCGACAAACCACCCCTGTTTTTCTGGGCCATTGCGTTGTCGTCACTGGCAACGGGCGGTGTCAACACCAGTGCGGCAATGCTGCCTTCAGCCATGGCAGGGGCCTTTCTTGTTTTTCTCGTCTTTTGCCTCGCCCGGCGCTTAACAGAAGATGACGATACTGCTTTGTTGTCGGCGCTGATCCTTGCTACATCTTTCAAGATTTTCTGGCAGGCATCCCATGCCCAGATTGACATGCTTCTGGCTCTCCTTACCACGGTGGCGATGTACGGATATACCCGTCTTGAAGCAGGTGGGGGAAAGCGAAATGTGGTACTGGCATGGGCTGCTATGGCGTTTGCAACGCTGGCTAAGGGGCCGGTGGGGTTCATTCTACCTGTTGGTGCCATGCTTGTATATCGCAGGTGGTCGGGGAGGCGTCGTTACAGGGAATTGTTCGCCATCGCTGGCGTTGGTGTTTTTCTGGGAATTGTGGGGTGCTGGCTGGTGCTTTTGATTGTTCAAGGGCTTCGGTCGGGGCAATCCGCGTATCTGGAGAATATCCTATTCAAGCAGACAGTGGTCCGGTTCGCAAAATCCTGGCATCATTATCAACCGGTGTACTATTTTTTCAAGGTCATTCTCTATGATTTTTTTCCGTGGAGCCCCTTTCTGGTATCGCTGATAATCTTGAAATTCAAAAAGATGGAATTTTCCGATACGGAGAAGTTTCTGTTTTCATGGGTGCTGTTTATTCTGTTATTCTTTTCCATTCCCATGGGGAAGCGGGGGCTGTATATTCTTCCCCTGTACCCTGCGGCGGCAATTCTGGTGGCGGGTTTTTTTCGCAACCGCCCTGAGGGAAAATGGTTTTCACTTCCGGTGAAAATTGTGGCGTTGTTCTATGGGCTTCTCGGTGTTGTGTTTATGGCAAAGGGCTCCCTTTCTTTTCCCGGAATTTCCTCTGTTTCACTGTTGTGGCCGGGTTTGGCCTGCATAGGTGCGGCATTCTGGGTTTTTTTCAAGCGTGGGCATCCCATTGTTCCGATGGTAGCAGCCCAGCTCATGTTGTTTCTCACGGCTGGTTACTGGGTGATGCCGGTGTTGAACCAGAATAATTCCGCCAAGCCGTTTGTCCGGAAAAATATGACATTTCTCGATGCCGGGAGCAAGATCGCCATTGCACAGTACCGTTCCGCCCACGTATTTTATGGAGACCGGAACCTGGTGGAATTTCCGGGAATTTCCGAATCGGACAACATCGTGACTTTCGTTTCTTACCTGGAAAAGACACCGGATTCCTTCGGCATCCTGAGCCGTAACTGGGCCACAAGGCTCAAAGAAATGGGAATCCCGGTGGATATTTTGAATGAGCGGCGGGTGGGGAACAAGAAGCTGTGTTTCATTCGTATTCTGAAATGATAGTTTTTCAGAAAAATTCAATTTTCTGTTAAAAAAATGACAATTTAAGTAAATTTCACACATTTCCTTTCAAAGTCGTCTTTTTTTTGTCCATAACAGTTGCATTTTTTGAGCAGCTCCCGGTTGACAGTGCTTATTGGCCTTGGTATGATTCTAATAACCTTTTGTGACTATTTTGAAAGGAGTTTAACATGGCTGATTATCAGGTGCTGGGGAATTACATTGTTTCAGAAAAAATGCGGGACACCTCGGTGGGGACCATGCATCGCGGGATTGTAGCCCCCGATGGCGCTTTTGAGAAATTTGTTTTTATCAATCGCTTTGATAGCCATTTGACCGGATTCCAGACTTTTTTCAAAGCACTTGGTAATCAATTCAGAATTGTGTCCAAGCTGAACGGTGCTTTCATAGCTTCTGTTGAAGAAGTACAGCAGATAGAAGATGAAAATGTTTCTGTACTGGAGTTTGCTGATGGAAAATTTCTGGACGAAGCCATTCGCAGGAGTACGGAAGAAGGCTTTCCGTTCTCCATCGACCATGTTCTCCTCATTGCCAGCAAAACATCGGCTGCGCTGGCCTATTGTTATGAGAAGGGAAGTTCATATGGCTTTCTGAGCCCTTCCAGTATCCATCTCTCTTTTGAAGGGGATGTTAAGCTATACGACACCCTGACAGCGCCTTTAATGCCTTCCCTGCTCAATCAGAATCCG
>JAADJC010000054.1 GCA_013151025.1 Acidobacteriota bacterium | reverse complement strand
CGTTCCTTGATCAGGTAGGTTACAATTTTACCGGTTTTCCCATCAGTGACATCCACCTTAATATCCGAAAAGACTTTCAGTTGCCACAATCGCTTCACATCCCCTCTAATGGTTGAGAGGTTCAGTTCACCACCTTCTTTTGAATGGATCCTGAACTCAATGGCTCCATTCGAAATCCGGTGATTCCCCACGATGTTGATTTTTTCAATAGTTTCAGCATGAGCTGTGACTGCACTGGCAAACAACAGGAAAATTAGAATACGTTGCAGGGGTTTCAGCATTTAACCTCCAGTATTTCACTGACTTTACGAACAGTTAAGTGATCTTTTTCGACTTCGAACAAATATTCACCTCTTACATTCTTGCCATTGGAAATGATCAAATCGGAGAGTTTGTCCTGAACATGAACCTGGATAGCTCTTTTAAGCGGTCGCGCACCATATTGAATTTTCATGCAGGCTTGTCTGGTAAGCCAATCTGTAGCATCTGCGCTGAGCCGTACTTGAATCCCCTTGCTGATTAAAAGTTCATTGAGGTCATTGATCAGGATGTATACGATTTTAGAGAGCTCCTTGCTGCTGAGGGGATTAAAGACGATAACATCATCCACTCGGTTCAGAAATTCAGGAGCAAAGAAGCGGCGCACTTCTTTTAAAACACGATCGCTTCTGTTCGCAGGAGTATGTGGATCACCGGTATCGAACCCGACGCCCTTATCCTGGGTAATGATTCTGGACCCGACGTTTGATGTCATGATAATGATGGTGTTTCTGAAATTGATCAATTCACCGAAGGCATCTGTAATGCGCCCTTCATCAAAAATCTGCAGTAGTACGTTGATAAGTTCCGGATGCGCTTTTTCGATTTCATCCAGCAATACAACGGAATATGGTTTTTTCTTTACACGTTCGGTAAGTTGTCCCCCCTCTTCGTATCCCACGTAGCCGGGAGGGGAGCCGATCAATCGGGAAACTGAGTGTTTTTCCATGTATTCAGACATATCAAAACGTACGAGATTCTTTTCGGAACGGAAAAGGTACGTTGCCAATTGTTTACTCAATTCGGTTTTACCTACACCGGTGGGCCCCAGAAACATGAAAACGCCTGTAGGTCGGTCGGGATTGGACATTCCGAGACGAGCTCGCTTGATTGCTTTCACGAGTGTGTTGACCGCGCGATTCTGGCCGACCACACGGGAAACAAGATAGTCTTTCAGGTTTAAAAGGCGTTCCTTTTCACTTTCCGTGACGGCTGTGACCGGAATGCCGGTCCAGATGGATACCGCTTCTTCAATGTCGGCAACAGTGACAACAGGCCAACTGGAACGCTCTTCCTTCGGCTGGGATTCCTCTGAATCCATATCGTCAACGGGGCCAATCATAGGGAAAAGCGCTTTGAACGGAGCTTCTTCATCAGTGCTTGTTGAATTTTGTTTTTTTGCATTCAGTTTTTCCGCCATATGTTTGAGTTTAACTCTTGCGCCTGTCTCGTCCAGCAGGTCAATTGCTTTGTCAGGCTGCATCCTGTCCGTAATGTATCGTTCAGAAAGGGTCACCGCCGCTTCCAATGCTTTTTCTTCGAATTGAACTGAATGGAAGTCTTCATAGCGATCCTTGATTCCCTTGAGAATATTGAGGGTTTCTTCCGGAGTCGGCTGCTGAATGGCGATTGATTGAAACCGCCGCATCAGGGACTTGTCTTTTTCTATTGTTTTGGAAAATTCACGGTAAGTGGAAGAACCGATAACCTGAAGCTCACTTCGGGCAAGGGCCGGTTTCATTATATTAGCGGCATCCAGCGACCCCTCTGCAGATCCCGCACCGACGATGGAATGGAATTCGTCAATAAACAGGATGACGTTATTGGCAGAAGCTTCTTCAATAATGTCCCGCAGGCGCTCTTCAAACTGGCCCCGGTATTTTGTCCCGGCCACAATATTATAAATATCTATGCCGAAGATGACACGATCTTTCAGTGGGGCAGGGACATTCCCAGCGGCAATGCGGGTAGCCAGTCCTTCCACAATTGCTGTTTTGCCGACCCCGGCCTCTCCCAGGACCAGTGGATTATTCTTTCGCCGTCGGGTCAGGATATGAATAATCCGATCCATTTCCCGTTCCCGCCCGATGCAGCGGTCAAAACGGCCCTTCTGGGCCATTCTGGTGATATCTCTGCCGAATTTTGAAAGTATGGGAAGTTGCTGTTCCGAAGTTTCTTCTTCAGTCAATTCTTCATCGCCATCCAGCATAATGTCGTTAATAACCTGATTTTTGGCTTCAATGAGACTGCCCAGCCCCGATTCCCGAAGTGCGGTAACGGCTGTGGACGTGTGCTGGGAGAGCATGGCAAGGAATATATGATGAACTTCCACTTTTTCCTCTCCCAAGGTAAAAGCCTCTCTCACCGCCATCTGCAGCAGTTTTGTCGCAGCGTCTGTCATTGGCATGTCACCGCTGTGGGTGGAGCGTCCCAGTTTCAGGCACAGAGAGTCAATGGAGCGGCGCATCTGTACCGTATCCAGATTTAACTGACGGAAAAGACGGCTCATATAGGCATCTTCCTCCATAAGGATTCCATGCAGTATATGGACTGTATCAATGTATGGATTTGAAAACTGGGCGGCCTTGTTCCTTGCAAAGAACAGGATACGCCTGGCTTTATCTGAGTATTTCTCCAGCATGGTTCTCTCCGTTTCCGCTCATGGGGAAGATTCTATCACATCGGGCGGCAATTTTCATATTGTGTGTAGCAATTATACAACTGTATTTTCTTTTTTTTCTGAGACTGTCCAGGTGGTCCATTACCATGTGTCCCGTGCGGGGATCCAGGTTGCCGGTCGGCTCATCCATTAAGAGTAGTTTCGGTTCATTGATCAGGGCTCGGGCGATGGCGGTTCGTTGCTGTTCGCCGCCGGACAGCATAGATGGGAAATGCCCCAAGCGGTCAGAAAGTCCCATGATGCCCAGGATTTCTCCTGCACGTTCTTTTGCTTCATCGCGATTGCCGCCGCCGATGAGAAACGGCATTGCCACATTCTCTAAAACGGTGAATTCCGGCAGCAGATGATGAAACTGAAAGACAAAGCCAATTTCCCGGTTGCGGAAACGGCTGGCTTCTTCCGGCTTCAGGGAGATGTAAAGCGTGTCATTCAACTGGATTTTCCCGCTGCTTGGCGTATCCAGGAGTCCCACCAGGTGAAGCAAGGTACTTTTGCCGATGCCCGACACCCCGGTGACGGCAAGAAACTCTCCATCTTTCAGTTCCAGAGAAATGTCTTTGAAAACAGTCAGGAGGGAGTCCCTGACCGGAAATGTTTTGGTGACCTTGTCAAGAGTCAAGAGTCTATTCATAACGAATAGCCTCAACCGGGTCAAGGGCAGCAGCCCGTCTGGATGGATACAGGGTGGCAACCCAGGAAACAGCTATCGTGATGATAAAAACCACCGCGACATCCAGTGGCCGAACCTCAAATGGAATATAAGAGAGAAAATCATATACGTCCGGTGGCAGTTTCAACACTCGGAACGCATTCAGTACAACGGAAATGCCGACACCCAGCACAGTTCCGATGGTTGCGCCGGTGACCCCAACCACAAGGCCCTGCATCTGGAAAACCTTCATGATTCGTTTTCGATCCATCCCCATAGCCATTAAAATACCGATATCGCGATGCTTTTCCATCACCATGAGAACCAGAGATGATGTGATATTCAGTGCCGCAACCAGCATAATAAGACCAATAATCAGGGATACCACCATCTTTTCTACCTTGATGGCTGAAAACAGGCGTTTGTTGGTTTCCCTGAGGTCAATAACAAAGAACCGGGGAGGTAACTTGCTGTTCAGGATGCGTTTGAACCGGTCGATAGTATCCATAGAATGGGTGCGTACCGCGAGGAAATCTATCTTATCCTTCATGTTGAGTATTCCCGCCAGTGTTTGAAGCGGTGTTAATACCCATGTCTTGTCGTACTCGTAAATACCGCTGTAAAAAATTCCTGCCACGGTAAAGGTACGCATCTTGGGCATAATACCCAGTGGTGTCTGGGTCGGTTTGAAAAACATGATGGTAATTCTGTCGCCGGTCGTAATTCCGTGCCGTCTGGCAAGATCCCGGCCCACAAGGGCTTCACCGGGGTTCAGCTGGTTGATATTCAGGTTTTTCAGGATGCCGGAAACCTTTTTTTCCCCGGCAAGTTCCATTCCCTTTACCACCACCGGGGACGGTTCATTGGACATCCCGCCCCGAATCAGGCCCTGAGTCAGAATTTCCGGTGAAGCCGCAGTGAATCCGGGGATTGTTTTGAGCAACCTGGCCAATAACTCGGAATCCTGTTCTGTCATGGCGCCGGAAAGGCCGTGAATTGTCAAATGGGAGTTTGCAGACAGCAGATTCTCCTCCATCTTGTTGTGGAAACCGGTCATCAGTGAAAGAGCAATAATCAGTGACATGACTCCGATAATGATACCCAGGACGGAAATCAGGGTAATGGTGCCGATGAAAGCCTGGTTTCGCCTTGCCTTCAGGTAACGAAAGGCAATAAAATTTTCAATCTTCATCTTTTCTCGGGCGCATGTAAGGAAACAGGATGACGTCCCGGATGGACTGGGAATTTGTCAATACCATCACCAGCCGGTCAATCCCGATTCCCTGACCCCCTGTGGGAGGCATACCGTGTTCCATAGCGGTGAGAAAGTCGCGGTCCATCATCTGAGCTTCGTCATCTCCTTTTTCCCTTTCTGAAATCTGCATCTGGAAACGGCGCAACTGTTCTTCCGGGTCATTGAGTTCGCTGTAGGCGTTGGCCAGTTCCATTCCCGCGATGAACAGTTCAAAACGGTCCACAAACCGGTCATCTTCCGGAATGCTCTTGGTGAGGGGGGAAACCTCAATGGGATACTCTGTGATGAACGTGGGTTGAATCAGCTTTTCTTCTGCCACTGTTTCAAAAACTTCCGAAAGGAGCTTTCCATAGCTCATCTTTTCCGCATCTTCAATTTCGAGTTTCTTTGCCTCGGGCAGCAATGTTTCAATTGCGTCCAGTTTTTCCCGTGGGATTCCGCCATACTCGGCAATGGCTTCCCGCATGGTCAGACGCCGGAAAGGGGTTTCGAAACTGAGCGATTTGTCCCCGTACTTTACTTTCCTTGTCTTCAGTACATTATCGCAAAGCTGGGTGAACAACTCCTCGGTGATTGTCATCATATCCCGGAGATCTGCATAGGCTTCGTAAAATTCCACCATGGTAAATTCCGGGTTGTGCTGGGTGTCCACACCTTCGTTGCGAAAGTTACGGTTGATCTCAAAAACCCTGGGGAAACCACCGACGATCAGACGCTTCAGAAATAATTCCGGTGCAATTCGCAGGTAGAGGTCCAGATCCAGTGCATTATGATGGGTGATAAAAGGTTTTGCGGCCGCGCCACCGGGAATCAATTGCATCATCGGTGTTTCCACTTCCATATATTCCTTCATTTCAAAGAACTTCCGTGTCTCTGAAATCAAGGCACTGCGAAGTATAAATGTCTGTCGTACTTCATCGTTGCTCAAGAGATCCAGATAGCGCATCCTGTAGCGGAGCTCTTTGTCCTTCAACCCGTGCCATTTCTCCGGCATGGGGCGGATCGCCTTGGACAGGAAAGTGTAATCTTCTACCATTACAGTCAGTTCCTCGGTCCGTGTGCGAAACAGCGTGCCGGTAAATCCGATAAAGTCCCCCACCTCAATCTTCTTTAATAACTTGTATGCAGGTTTCCCCACCTTATCCTGGCGGATGTAAAGCTGAAGTTTTGTCTTTCCATAGGAGATATGCATGAAACAGGCACGTCCCTGCATCCGTTTGGACATGATTCTGCCGCAGGTCTTAACGTGTTTCTCCAGGGATTCCAGTTCTTCTTTATCGTACTTCTCAAAAATGTCCTTTATTTGTTCAGCAGTAATGTCATAGTCGAATTTCACCGGGAATGGGTTAATTCCCGCTTCTTTTATGGCCTGAAGGTGTTGGCGACGCTGTTGAATATACTCGTTTTCACTCTGTTGCTGTTGATTCATTTCAAATCCCCTTATCTGCAAAATAAACAAGCCGTATTATATGCGAGGGAAGGCGGAAAGTCAATCTCTCTGAGGCGTATTTTGATTCTGCCATGCAGAATCAAAATGGTATGATTGGCCGTTGAGAAGGGAGGAGAGATGGAGACGACGGCACTTTTTGGACAAATAGCAGCGGTTTTGACAGCGATCTGCTGGTCATTCGGTTCCATGCTGTTTACTGCGGCAGGGCGACGAATCGGTTCCATCGCCGTGAACCAGATTCGCCTGTGGTTTGCCCTGGGACTCCTGTTGATTATCCATTTTCTGGTGTTCGGGATACCTTTTCCGCTTCACGCGGGAAATTCGGCATTCTTCTGGTTGGGCTTGTCAGGGTTCGTGGGCTACGTGCTGGGAGATGCCATGCTCTTTGAGTCCTTTGTGTTGATCGGACCCAGACTCGCAATGCTGTTGATGACCCTTGTGCCTATTTTCAGCAGCATATTGGGCTATTTTTTCCTCGGTGAATCGTTGAATGGTATAGAAATCCTGACTGTAATAGCTACAGTGGGGGCGATTGGCTGGGTGGTGGCGGAACCAAAACCTCAAAATGGTGAAGTACATCCCCATTACGCGCTGGGCGTTTTGATGGGGATTGGCGGCGCCATGGGGCAGGCACTGGGTTTATTGTTTGCCAAGAACGGCCTTGCAGGTGGATTATCCCCGATTTCAGCCAACCTGATTCGCGTTTCCGTTGCGGCGGTTATTCTTGGTTTAATTTCCGTTTTCAGAGGTAGATTTCTGAGTTACTTCAAAGGATTGAAAGAGCGGTCGGTGTTGATACAGTTGCTGGGGGCCTCTTTTCTGGGACCGGTTCTGGGAGTGGTACTCTCACTTGCTGCAATTGCTTATACCCGTATTGGGATTGCATCAACCCTCATGTCCTTATCGCCGTTATTTCTGATTCCATTGTCCAGGCTGTTTTTCAAGGAACGTATCAGTGTCCGGGCGATTGCCGGAACCGTGGTTGCCTTCGCCGCGTCCGCATTGCTGTTCTTTTATTGAGAAAAACAGGGCCGCCGGCCTGCGACGGCCTTTCCTGATTATTGACTTACGTTGCAGAAATTCAGAGTAATCCGAATATCTTCCGGGGACATGATTTTCAGCGGCATGGGGAATAGATTTTTACCATCGGTGATCACCGAAACCAGGGATTGAGGTTTTGCGAACAGCTTCAATGTCTTGAAAATTCCCTGGGGGACAGTGGCCCGATGGCCCACCAGAACATCTGCTTTCCCTGCCACAGGAGTGTTTACGTGTTTTTCTGCTGCCGCTTCAGTGGAAAGGGCCACATCCATGGAAAGCGGCCCTTCCACTCGGACATTGGGACCAAACTGTTTTCGGGAACCCATGGCTTCCATAACGGCAGCGGGAATCGCTGATTCCATCTGGAGAGACACAACTTCTACAGCGGATAAGACTGATATCTTCGGTGCGCCAATTCCCATTTTAGATGCCACAAATGCTGCGTTTGCCACAATCCTGGTCAAGGTAGGTATATCCGGCTCAGGGTGAACAAAGCTGTCGGTGAGGAGAAGAGAGCGATTGCTCATCTGAAGAATGGCTATATGGGAAAAGGTTTTCTTCATGCTTTTCGCGATTTCCCGCAATTCCCGAAAAGTTGCAATGGATTCCGGTTCATTAATAATTACGTCTTCAAGCTTACCTGCATAGAATGATTCAAATGCGGTGGCCGGATTCATCTGTTGCCCCTTGAGGGGGAGTCTGCAATGGGTTCCGGTTATGGCAATCATTTCTGACCTCCCCCTGCGTAGAGCACGCCCAGCGCCAGTGAGGCTTTCTTGTTCGCGGCGGAGTCGGAACGGGAAACGAGGCAAACCGGAACCGTTGCACCCATAATGAGTCCTGAAAAAACGGTGTCGGTGTGAAGAGTCAGTCCCTTGATAATGGCATTGCATTCTTCAATCACAGTGGCTACAAGGCCGTCCAGTTGTAGAAAGGCGAATTCTGCGGTCACAGCCGTCATAGGCTGAAAGGTTGGACCCATATCTGCCAGGTGTTTGCAGATTTCTTCATGTTCCGGAGATTCTTTGTCTGCATAAGGGGCCAGAAATCCGAATCGAAAAGGAGATACTTTCAATGCCCTGGCCAGGTCGGCCATGTTTCTGCATATAGCTTCTTTCTGTCTGATGTCGGGTTTCGGAATCATTCCACCGTCAGTGAAAAAGAGCAGACGGTTCCGTCCCGGAATATCCAGCACAGCCACGTGGCTCATCACGTCACGGGCTTTCAATTCAGGACGGGCCAGCAGTGCTTTCAGGAGGACAGCGGTTTTCACAAATCCCTTCATCAGGAACTGAGCTTTTCCATCTGCCGCCAGGTCTACGGCCAGCGTGCATCCCTTAACAGGGTCTTTTTCATCCATAATTTCCATTTCATTCAGAGAAAAACCGCCGTTGTGTGCAATTTCTCTCATTTCAGTGGCATCTCCGACCAGAATCGCGTGAATCAGTCCTTCCTGCTCTGCCTCCACAACTGCATGGAGGACGGAAGCGTCATTTGCCATTGCAACGGCAACCGTTTTGTTTCCGGTCTGGAGCCTGGCACTGTCCAATATTTCCTGTGCGCTTTGTATCATAATTGCCTCAACTATATTCTTTAATTGGTACTTTGCCGGAAAGAGCCAGAAATCCGGCTTCTCCCAAAGCCTTCATTTCGCCTTCTCCCGGGAAGACCGCGATGGTTCCAAGAAACCCGATGTATCCTTTCAAATCCTCAATAAACTGGTCAGAATAAGCAATTCCCCCGGTAATTAGAACCGCCTCAAAATTGCCTTTCAGAGCGGCGGCTTCCCTGCCGATTTCCTTTGCAACCTGAAACACAAAGGCACGATACACGAGATCGGCTTCGGCGGCGCCCTGATTTACTTTTTCCAGAACATCCCGAAGATCCGAAGTACCGAGATAGCCCTGAAATCCACTGTTGATGGAAAAATCACGTTCAATCTCTTTCTTCGGTTTGCCGGAGAAGCACAGGTCGATTACGCCGTTCAGCGGCAATGTGCCAGCCCGTTGTGGAGAGAAGGGACCTTCTCCCAGCAATCCGTCATTGACGTCCCTGACCTTGCCGCCTTCCAGGGCGCAGATGGAAATACCCCCGCCGATGTGGGCCACAACGTAGTTCACATCCTGCATCTTTTTCCCGATGGATTCTGCGTGATGTCGGGCAGTGGCGCGTATATTCAGAGAGTGGGAGCGGCACTTCCGTTTGATTCCCGGAACGCCGGAAACTCGGGACACATCCCAGAAGTTGTCCACCGTCACCGGATCGGCAATAAAACCGGGGACAGACCATTCATTTGCCAGTTTGTTTGCAATCATCGCGCCCATATTACTGGCGTGGTTTGCGAAGCGGCATGACTCATAGTCTTCCAGCATTTTTCGATTGATTTTATACACCCCCCCGTCCAGCGGTTTCAACGGCCCGCCCCGTCCAACAACTGCCACAAGGTGTTGTTTTTCAGGGTCAAAATGCTTTTCAACCGCTTTCATGATTGCGGCATATCGAAGATCAAACTGATCTGTGGCCTTTTCGAACTGTTTTAATGAGTCTACATTGTGGTCGACAGACTCTTCCAATACCGCACCGGTTTCAGAAAAAATCCCGTACTTTGTTGAGGTTGAACCGGGATTTATGGTAAAAACGACGTCCTGCATCTGAACCTTCCTTCTAACAAAAATCCGACAGATAAAGTGTAACATATGCGCTGCCATTGACGGCGCAAGTCTGAGTCTGAGTCTGAGTCTGAGTCTGAGTCTGAGTTTAAGTACAGACCTGATCGGGGAAAGGCAGAGAAGGGGCAACTCCCTAACCAGAAATATTTGGAACTCAGGAATAAGTGGGTGTTGGGTGTGGGCGGTAGAATAGTGTAAGTGAATGTGCGTGTACGAGTGGGAAAAGAGTGGGCGTTGTGCGCAGGCGTGGGCGGCAGAGAAAAACTTGGCTTTACATCTCTTTTCCCAACCCATCACTCATCACGGTGGCGCTTTGCGCCGCTTTCACTATCCAGCCAGTGGCGTGCGAGGCCGCAGCGGGCGGTTTCTTTGTAGCAGTCCCCCATGTCAAGGCCGGTTTCTTTCATGGTTCGGACGACTTCATCAAAGCTGATGCGATGGCGGCCATCGGAGAAGAGGGCGAATGTGGCTGAGTGGAGGGCGCGGCCGGCCGCAACCGCGTTTCTTTCGATGCAGGGAATCTGGACATAGCCTTCCACAGGGTCACAGGTGAGGCCAAGGTGGTGTTCCATCCCCATTTCAGCAGCGTATTCAATCTGGGGGACGGTTCCACCGAGGAGCTGGGCGGCGGCAGCGGATGCCATCGCGCAAGCGGTGCCGATTTCACCCTGGCAACCTACTTCGGCCCCGGATATGGAGGCATTTTTCTTGACCAGGTTGCCGATGAGACCGGCTGTGGCAAGGGCATGGAGAATTCGTTTTTCACTAAATCTGTAGGTTTCCCGCAGGTAGTACAAGGTAGCGGGAAGAACCCCGGCAGAGCCGCAGGTGGGGGCGGTAACGACTATTCCCCCAGCCGCGTTTTCTTCGGAAACCGCCAGTGCGTAGGCAAATACACTGCCAATTGTTCGTACCGCGTGGGATGCGTTGATGGCTTTGATATGATAGGAAGCGGCTTTCCGGGCAAGGTGAAGCGTTCCGGGGAGCAGCCCTTCATTGGAGATGCCCCGCCGGAGTGTGGCTTCCATGGTTTGCCAGATATTTTTCAGAAATGGCCAGATTTCCTGTCCCTCAGAGTGCTCGACAAATTCCCAGAGTGAGCTGCCGTTTTCCCCACACCATGCCAGGATTTCATCCATGGAGAACAGGGAGTAGGCCGATTGGGTTTCAATGTCCCAGTTCCCGGCGTCCCGGATTGCGCCGCCGCCGACGCTGTAGACAATCCAGTTGTGTAAAATGGTATCTTTACTACCCAAAGCTTCGAATTTCATGCCGTTGGGGTGAAGAGGGAGGGCTTCATCGGGATTCCACACTATTTTCACCGGGGCCGGTGCCAGGATATTTTCAATGGCTGTATCTGTAAAGTGTCCCTTCCCGGTGGCGGCCAGGCTTCCATACAGGGTGACACGAAATGCAGTTGCGTCGGTGGATTTCTTTTTGAATATTTCTGTGGCATGGGCCGGGCCCATAGTATGGCTGCTGGATGGGCCGTTCCCCACTCGATACAATTCCTGAATGCTCTCCATATGATTCTCCTTCAGTTTCCCTGATAAAGCCATTGTATCGTTATTGTCCAATTTTGGGAAAATTTCCCATTTCCAAGAAAAAGAATGTAAAATCTTACTGCGGGGCAATGTATAACATGGAGGACGACATTGAGGAAAGTAGTTTTAATGGTTGGAATTGCAGCAGTGATGTTACAGATGGGATGTGCTGGGAAAAGTAGTGGATTGAAAAACGATGAAATTGCAAATTGGAAGCAGAAACTCCTGGAAGCGCGCACAAAAACGGATATTGAATTCAAAAACGATATTGTTTCTCCCATGGCAGGAATTGCCCGGCTGAATGTGGACTCGGGGAAAATCGCGTTTCTGGTCCCTGAAGAGAATGGACTGGATGTGTCTGACAAAAATGAAAGTGCGGTCATGATGGTGTCCGGCACTGGTGGAAACTGGACGTGGAAAGCGCTGAAAGAGAACGTTTCCGGCGAATTGGATGGAAAACCCGTGTCTGAATCAGTCATCGCCGGTGGAATGCTGTTAAAGCTTGGGCGTTTTACATTGCAGGCGTATCCGACAAAGAGCAAACTCGTTCTCCTGGTATTTGATTCAATGCGCCCTGAGCTGCATCATTTTCAGCACTTGAAATATTTTGAACCCAATCCGGATCTGGCACTGAATGCCAGGGTGGAACGGCTTCAAAAACCGGATAAGGTTACCATGTTGACCAGCCGGAATCTGGAAAAAACTTATTACCGCTATGCCATCCTTCATTTCGAAGCCGATGGAGAACCCTGCCAGTTAACGGCTTATAAGATGAATCTAAAAGGTAAGTACGACAATGAGCTGTTTATCCCTTTTCGGGACGCGACTTCAGGGAAGGAAAGTTATGGTGCTGGTCGGTTCCTTGAATTGAAGGAAACACCGGGTGATATCATGCGACTGGATCTCAACCTTGCATTCAACCCGTTGTGCAACTATTCCCCTGCATACAATTGTCCCATTCCGCCGGCGGAAAATACGCTGTCAGTCCCAATTCGTGCAGGTGAGATGGCATATCCACATGAAAGATGATGTAAAGGGCGGTTCTTTTCTGACAGAGGAAGAGTGGCCTGCGGTGCAGCCACCGTGATTTGTAACTCGTGATTTTTGACTTGTAAAGAAGAGTCAGGGAGTTGATTGTAAACTGTCAGTGGCCAATTTCCTCTACTTTTCCGGACTCTTCACCGTTCACACTTCTTCTCTTTACTTAACCTCAACCTTGCCTTTTACTTGCCTGTTCCCCAAGACTGGATTCCCCTGGCTCTGTTGATTGCGAACATGACTTCCTGTTTCCGGGGGACGGCAAGATTTCCCCGTTTGATATTGCGGAAGCCGGAGGATGTGAACCGTTGGAAAATGCGCTCAACCACTGAAGCCATAGGGGTACTGCCTGATGCCATGGCGTCGTTGTACTGCTTCAGGAGAAAGGCAATGCATTCCGTCTGATACACTTCAGCAACCTGCTCCAAAGCGGATATGTCCACAAAAGTCCGACCGATCTGAAGGGTGTGTTGGCCTTTTGCGGCAAAATTTTCCTTATTTCCTTTCCTGGGAGAAGGGAGTTTGACGCGCCGCTTCAATGATTCCGGGTTCACTGTGAAGGTGTTTTCCACATCTCTGATTTCGGTTCTGGCTTTCGAGGTGATTTCTTCCGGCAGATAGTCTTCCATAAGGATGACGGTATCGGCTACGCTGAAATAGTCTCCCGCGCCACCGGTGACGATAATGCTTGAAATTCCCTGATCCCGGTACAGGGAACGAATTACATCAATTAGTGGTGTAATGGGTTCTTTCCGCACGATTGCCTTCATTTTGTCATCTCTTATCATAAAGTTGGTTGCGGAGGTGTCTTCATCAATGAGCAGGAGTGTGGTCCCGGTTTCGATGGCTTCCATTATATTGGCTGCCTGTGAAGTCGAACCGCTGGCGTTTACTGTTGAAAATGCGGTGGTGTCTTTTCCAAAGGGAAGATTTCGGATAAATGGTGAAATATTGACATTCTGGATGGAACGTCCGTCTTCAGCACGTATTTTAACCGCATCCGGTACCGTTGCCGTCAGCTCTCTGCCGTCAAGGGGCAGATGTCCATATATCCCAATCTGAATCGCATTGAGGAGGGTTGACTTTCCATGGAATCCGCCGCCGGCGATGACGGTAACACCCTTTGGGATACCCATGCCGCAGACTGGCCCTTTGTTTGGAGTCTGAAGGGTAATCTCCAGGGATTCAGGTGACCGAAATGGTACCACCGGTCCGTCGGAATTGTTCAGAGGTTGAGCATCGATCCCGCTTTTTCTGGGGAGAATTGCACCATCGGGGATGAAGGCTACAAGGTCGTGTCGGGAAAGTGTGTCGCGTAACGAACAGTAGTCTTCATAGATATCTGCGTGAAGGGTAAGACGATTCTGGATACTGGAATCAAAGTTGCTGGAAAGTTGTACAATATCAGTCAGTTCTGAAAGAAACATACTTTCAGCCACGGAGCCCAGTATGGTTCTGCCCCTTGCGGGAAGGGACGCGTAGCACCTGAATTCAAGATATTCATCGTTCAAGACGACTGAACTTCTTTTCAGGATTTCCTGTCCTGGTTTCTGGATGGAGATCAAGCCGCTGGTACCGGTTCCACGTATGCCTTTACAGATTTTTCCGCTGTTAAAAAGGAAAAGCCGGGTCAGAAAATCCTCTGCAGCCAGTTTTCTTGTTTCATTTTCCAGTGCTCGGGGTGAAATACTGGTGTCAGACAGTCGGATTCGGGCCCTAAGGGCTGAAGGCGCCGCGTAAGGATCGCCCTGAACATGGTCTATGAAGAGGACAAATCCGTTAAATATGAATGGTAATTCCAGGTGTTTATATGCTTTATATCCTTTTCCATCGATTCTGTGAATCAATTCTTTCAATTGGGTGGCGTTCTGCATTCGGTTTCTCCTTTGATGCTCTTGTCAAAAATATTATATCATAAAAAAGTAAAGAATAGGAGCGGGGTATGTTTCAGCGCTAAAATCATTTGATAAAAAAAAGCCATTTTGCTTGAAATCTATAGCAGAATGTGCTATATTTATATAATAAAAGAAAGGCTGGAAGTGTATAGAATATGAACAGAATTGGAATTCGTGAGCTTTTCGGACTTATTAAGAACATTTATCTGAACCGCGAAACGGGTCTACTTGTCTGCAACTTCGCGATAGGTAAACGTCTGATTTGTTTCATCAACGGGAATATTCGGTATGCCCGTTCAGGGGTAGAAGGGGAGAAGCTTGGCCTGTTTCTCGTGAAGGGTGGATACCTGGACGAAAAATCACTGGCTTTTCATCTGGAGGATGCCAAAGCATCGGGAGAAAGATTCGGGCAATATCTTTGCGACAACAAGATTGTCAGTGAAGCAGATATCAAAGAAACAGTTAAAATGCTCGTTCAGCACATCGTAATTCGGCCATTTTTCGAGGAAATTGAGGAAATAGATTTCGAAAAAAAGAAAATAGCGCTTGATCCTGCGTTAATGTTGGAAATATCAACCGGGAATATCCTCCTTGAATGTATCCGTGAATTGGACAATCCCCGGTTCATTGAAAATGTTTTTGAAGAATACCGTGGTTCTGTACCATCTTTTATGGATAACCCCATGCTACTGTTCCAGAAGGTAAGTCTTACGCCGGAAGAAGGATTCATTTTCTCCAGAATTGACGGTCATCTTACAATGGGGGAAATTGAAACGATATCCAGTATGAGCCGCAATAAGTTCGTCAAAATTCTCTATGGATTGTATCTCATCGGGCTGGTTGATTTTTCTGAGTCTCATGACAGTTCTTTTTATGAAGAAGCACGAAAAGATGTAATGGAAAATATCATAGAGCAGGCGCAATCCGAGGAAAAACCAGCAGAAATACCGGAGCTTTCTGAAAAACAAAAGGCATTCATAACAGAAGTTGCCGCCTTCTACGAGGATCTGGGGAAAATTGATTTTTACCAGTTGCTGGATGTGGCAAGGGAAGAAGAAATATTTGAGATAAAGCGCAACTATTACAAATTGATGAAAAGATATCATCCGGACAAGTTCACAGAGCCACAGTTTTCAGAAATATCCGGTAAACTGGATGAGATTGTGTCAAGACTTACCGAAGCGTTCCAGATATTAAAGGATGAAGATAGTCGGAAAGCATATGACATGAAACTGAGAAAACAGGAGAAGGATCCCCCTCGTGAGGCGGAAGGCAGAACAACAAGTAAATCAGAGATTGCATTCAGGGACGCATTGTTTTATGTGAGCCAGGGAAGGTTTTCAGAAGGAATTGAAATGTTGAATCGTTGTCTTCAGTTGAATCCGGACGACGCGCGTTTTTACCTGGAACTGGGAAAACTCCAAGTGGATAACCCAATGTGGACGAAACGGGCAGAGGACAACCTCCTGAAAGCACTGAAATTTGACGCGAATTCGCTGGATGCTTACGAAGCGCTGGGGCGTTTATACGCAAAGACAGGACGGCATGAAAGTGCGGCCAGATACTTTGCCGGAGCATTGACTCTTGATCCTGAGAGTGAAGTTGCAATCGAAGGGATGAAAAAACTAAAAAAAGCAGACAAGAAATCCGGCGGATTCATGTCAAAAATTTCAGACCTTTTTTCCTGAGCGGCAATTCTTATAAATATAGAAACTTCTTGACTTGAATAAAAATAGCATTAAAATGTTTTTGTAAACAGTGTGCGTCTTTTACGCAATTGTAAATTTTTACAAGAAATGGGGTGAATGCTTAATGGCAATCGTTTATGTACGGGACGATGAGAGTTTTGAAAACGCGCTGAAGCGTTTTAAAAGAAAATGCGAAAAAGTTGGTATCCTTTCAGAGATTAAGAAACGGCAGCATTTTGAGAAGCCCAGTGAAATTCGGAAGAAAAAAGCTCTTGCAGCCCGAAAGAAGATGTTGAAGAAACTGAGAATTGAAAGACGCCTTAACGGAGAATGAGTTCAGTTTTCAGGAGCTCGAATTTGATCGGGTCCTGGAAACACTTTCCGGTTACTGCAGCTCCGAACAGGGGGTCAGCAGTATAAAAAACCTGATTGTTTTTGATTCAGCTGCACGAATCGAAGAATTGCAGAAAGAATACCGGGTAATAGAATCATTACTGGATAAAGGCAAGAAAATTGAATCGGCAGGTGGAAAGTTTTTTCCCCTGCCGATTTCTTATATCTCGGATTATTTTTTTGAACCCCTTGTACTTCTTGGAATTCTGAGAAATTATGAGATTGGTATTTCCCTGAAGAAATTTGCGAAAGAAAATAATCTGCTTTCCCATCATTTTTCTGGATTTAGAGACCTGGGTGACTGGGCCCAAGCGGTGAGGAAGGCGTTTGATCCGGACGGCAGCATACGGGAAGATGCGACTCCCCACCTTAAGAAATTACATGCCCGTAGAAGACGTGTGGAAAAGGCTGTGGAATCCGCCTTGAAGGCGGTGATGAGTTCCCATCATGAAATCATGATGGATGAACTGGTGACGCGCCGGGGCGGTCGGTTTGTTATACCGGTAAAACGGGATTTCATCGGCCGTATTCAGGGCCTGGTGCATGACACTTCGTCCAGTGGGGCTACTGCATTTTTTGAACCAATTAAGGTGGTGCAGCAGAACAATGAACTTCAGCAATGCCAGAATGATATTCAAATTGAAGTAAACCGTCTTTTGAAGGATCTGAGCCGGGCGGTCCTTGGAAATCAGGATTTTTTCGAGTTGCTGGATGATACCATCGGCTTTTTCGATTCCATGCTGGCCCGGTATCGGTTTTCCACAAAGTATGAATGCACGTTGCCGGAGGTTTCTCCTTCCAAACCATTGCGGCTGAAGGCGGCGCGGCACCCGGTTCTGCTGTTTAACAGGCAGGAAGTTGTTCCCAATAATATTGAGGTGGATCGGGAGGCGGGTATTCTGGTAGTCACCGGCTCAAACACCGGTGGA
The DNA here is from genome assembly GCA_013151025.1 of Acidobacteriota bacterium. Classification (GTDB taxonomy): domain Bacteria; phylum Acidobacteriota; class Holophagae; order Thermotomaculales; family Thermotomaculaceae; genus UM-FILTER-49-7. The sequence goes on along the minus strand of JAADJC010000054.1, from coordinate 3,313 downwards.
AAAACTGTTTTTCTGAAGATGTGTGGATTGCTGCAATTGATGAATCAGGCAGTGATTCCTGTTCCGGTGGCCAACGGAAGCGCTTTTCCGGTGTTCAAAAGTATTATCAGTGACATTGGCGATCGACAGAGTATAGACGAATCCCTTTCTACCTTTTCTTCGCACATGCTGGGCTTGAAAAAAATCCTGGAAAAGGCGGGGCCGGATACACTGGTACTTATTGATGAACTGGGCACCGGAACAGCCCCGACAGAGGGTGCGGCCATTGCGGTTGCCGTAGCTGGTGTACTGGCTGAACTTGGCGGGTACACAGTCATTACCACACATTACCAGGAAGTTACCCAGATGGCATTTGAGGGAAAACTTCGGGTCCGACTGGCATCTGTAGAGTTTGACGAGGAGAAACTGGTACCGACTTTTCGCTTGTTATACGACCTGCCGGGCCGAAGCCATGCCATTTCCATTGCCAGGCGGATTGGACTGCCTGAAAATGTAATTGGGAGGGCACAGACATTTGTCGGTGCGTCCAAAGACAGAAATTCGGATGCCATGGTGGTAAGACTGGCCGGGAAAATTCGGGAAATGGAAGAAAAACAGGCCCGTCTCAATATTATTCTCAATGAAAACGAGGCACTTGAAAAGCAGCACAGGGTTTTACTGAAAGAGTTAAAAGCTGAAAAAAGAGAAATCCATCAGGAATTCGAGCAGAAATTTGAAAAAATCCTCCATGATTTTAGAAAGGAAAAAGAAAAAGCCCTTTACCGGATCTCAGAGAAACAGCGCTCTGCCGCTAAAAAGGTAGAAGAGGACCTGGTTTCTGCCTATAATGAGGCAATTGCATCAAGACTGAAGGATTCAGTGGAAAAGGAATCCGGTGTAATGTTCAGTCGCGGAGACAGGATTCGCCATCATGTCCTTGGCGTGACCGGCATTGTGGATGAAATCAGCAAACAGGGAGACCGAATCAAGGTGACGGTACGGGGAAAATCGGTATGGTTCGCGGCTGGTGATTTGTCAATTGAGGAAACCAGCTCCAAGGGGTCAGGTGGAAGCGGGACGAATGTCCATTTTTCAGCTTCTCGTACTGTGAGACCGTCACTCCAGTGCAATCTGGTTGGCAAAAATGTGGAGGACGCGATTTATGTGTTGGAACAGACTTTGGATCAGTGTGTACTCCAGAGCCATGATTCAATCCGGGTCATTCATGGACACGGTTCAGGCAAATTGCGAAAAGGGATTCGGGCCTACCTGAAAACAAGCGCGTATGTAGAACGTTTTGAATCGGATACGGATGATGGTGCCACTCTCGTTTTCTTGAAATAATCTTATATGTTGAACTCTCTCCCCACTGGCGGTTAATGATCTGTTAGAATTCAAAAAAGGAAAATAACGGGGGCGGCCATGATTTTTTCACAGCAATTTATTCAGGAACTGAAAAGCCGCATTGATGTAGTAGAGCTGGTGGGTTCTTATGTGACATTGACCCGAGCCGGCAGCCGGATGCGGGCGCTTTGTCCTTTTCACCAGGAAAAAACAGCGTCTTTTTATATTTCACCGGAAACCGGCCTGTTTCACTGTTTTGGCTGTCATGCGGCCGGTGATATCATTTCTTTTGTTCAACAAATTGAAAATCTTGACTTTAACCAGGCAATCCGTTTTCTTGCAGAAAAATTCTCTGTTCCGTTGGAATTTGAACAGGGAGACATAGTTGATCGAAGTGAGCGGGATCGCTTGCTGGAAGCCCTGGATGCCGCATGTGTATATTTTTCCGAAGCAATGGATCAAAGTAAAGAAACAAAAAACTATCTTGAAGGCAGAGGAATTTCGCCTGAAACCACTGCTGCGTTGAGAATCGGCTATGCTCCGGAGTCCGGCCTAATCAGTTATCTGAAAGGAAAAGGCTTTAATCGTGATTTGATGGAAAAGGCCGGTTTATTGAATGATCAGGGAAAGGAAAAGTTCAGAAATCGCCTGATGTTCCCTATACAGGACCTGTACGGGAAAGTGGTGGGATTCGGGGGAAGAATTCTGAGAAAGGATACAAAGGCGCCCAAGTACCTGAACAGCCCTGCAACACCAGTGTTTGAAAAGAAACGGATGCTCTACGGCCTGAACCTGACCCGTGATTTTATCCGAAAAACCGGTTTTGTGGTACTTGTGGAAGGCTACATGGACTTCGCGGCACTGTATCAGCATGGGGTCGTTAACGTAGCGGCTGCACTGGGGACAAGCTTCACGGAGAATCATGCGATCCTGCTGAAACGGTTCGCGAAGAAAATTTATCTTTGTTTTGATGCGGATTCCGCCGGTATGGCCGCCGCATTGCGCTCATTCAAGGTATTGGCGCCGGGAGGATTGTTCGTGTACGGCGTTACCCTGCCGGGTGGTGAAGACCCGGACTCATTTGTCAAAACCAGGGGAAAAGAAGACTTCATGATGCTGTTGGATAAAGCGGTTGAAATTCCTGTATTTCTTTCAAACCTGACCTTGAAACCCGAGATAATCGGGGGTTTGACATTGGAAGAAAAGCTGGACAGAATCAATACCGTCCTTGATGTCATATCCGTAATTCCAGACAGGATCAGGCAGAGTTATTATGTCAAAGACCTTTCTGTCCGCCTCAGCGTACCGGAACGGAACATCGCGACTCAGCTCCATGCCCGTACACGCCGTCCATTTCAGAAACGGGAAGAAGACTCGCGGCCGGAAACCCCCCTTGACAGCCTCAAGGAAGCGGAAAAGGGCATCCTGCTTCTCCTGGCAAGGCAGCCGAATCTTAAACCACAGATTCGTGAAAACAAAGAGTGGCTGGAGAGACTCCCTGTCTATCCCTTTCTTGTTGAAATGTTGAACATTGAATACGAGAGAGTTTCGGATGTTATTCATTTTTTCAGTGACGGATTGAACTCTTTTCTCACTTTGCGAGAGCAGGAAGTTTCCGCCGATGCCGACGTCGTAATGCGGGCACTGAAGCGGCAGGCTGTGCAGCAGGAATTAGGTGAAGTGAAAAAGAAACTGGAGGCGTTTCAGGACGGCCTCAACGAAGATGAAAGAAACGATCTATTGAAGCGTAAAGAAGTGCTGGCAAAGGAGTTTCATCGCTTATAAAACGCGCGTGAGAATCCGGTTGACTTCCAGCGAGTGCCTCTTTATAATCGTACCGACATGTGGAGGAGTGGCAGAGTGGCCGAATGCGGCGGTCTTGAAAACCGTTGACCTTTAACGAGGTCCGTGGGTTCGAATCCTACCTCCTCCGCCATAATCGCGGAGAGATGCTGGAGTGGTTGAACAGGGCTGCCTGCTAAGCAGTTGT
>JAADJC010000084.1 GCA_013151025.1 Acidobacteriota bacterium | reverse complement strand
AAGTGCCAATGAAGGTAGTATACAGAAACCTCGCTCCCAAAAATGCAAGTAAGGTGTTCATACAAACAATAGAAAACAAATGGGTAGAGAGAAAGATTGATATTGTCCCCGGAATTTTACTTACTAAAGAGAACAAGCTAAGCGACTACTTGGAGATATTATGAAAGTATTAACGATAATGTTTCTGTTCACAATTTCTTGCTTCGGTGAACCTGTACACGGGGATTCGTTAACTGCAAGAATCGTCATGGGTACTACTGAGGGAGGCATTGCTTCCAAACAACAAGTTTTTGTCCCAAATCTGATGGTGTTTACGGATGGTAGTTTTTTGAGGATTAGGACGACAAGTATTGCCCGGACTACTAAGTCTGGGAATGGACTTACATACTCAAACAGGTACTCTGTAGAATGCGGGATTCTCCCGGTTGAGGAAATGCAGTTGCTTTTCAATCAGATTGAGAGAATGGGTCACAACATGAAGCATATAAAAAAGTTGTTGAGTGAAGCTAACTCTAAAGTAACATCCTATAAGAGTCCAAAGTTTGTATTTATTTCTCTTCCAGGGCTTTGCTCCGAAGGAATGCTTTTGAAGAGTAGGTCCCTGTCAACTCTGTCTAAAAGCGTCCTTGAACTCAAATTTCTGAGAACGTTGTACTCAACTCTGAATGAGAATAAGGGGAAAGAAACTTGTTCACGCAAATTCTTGTCAAGAAGGATTGCACGCATATTAGTAAGAGTCGAAGAGATGCAGACACGAGTATCCGTAGAAGACAAGAAACCTGCAGAACTATCCACTCTCCCGTTCTTGCCATTGGGCACCGACGCTTGGCATTCTTTTGATTCGGAAGAACAGAAAAGCAAACTTATGTCATGTATTATCAGTGGAAAAGAAGCACTGGTCAGGCATGAGAATCGGACATACGCTTTGGAAATTGCTTTTTTGCCTTCGAATTTGTTTGGGAATAATCCCCCGGCCACCCGTCCCAATGCCCCTGTCAACAAAAAATAGCTCCCCGGAATTGTTCGGGCTGGCAGCGGTCACTGGCGGGGACAACTGCCAACCTTGCCCTCTGTTCAACCTTAAAATTTGACAAATGTTCCCGTAGTGCGTATAATAGGAACAGATAATGAGGAGGTTTGTGATGCCGAAAACCCGTCTGAATGTGAGCCTTGACCAGGATCTTGCTGAGTTTGCCAAGCTTTTTGCCGCTGAAAACCGTACATCAGTTGCAGACATTGTTACGCAATATCTGTTGGCTTTGAAGCGTCGTGTCGATGGCGAATACATGGAAAAAATATTATCCAACCCGGTTTTTCAACAGTCTATGGAAGACGCGCAGGCCAAACTGCGTGACGGAAAAGCACGGTGGCACTCATATGATGAGGTCTTCGGAGACTGATGGAAACCAGATTTGAAGCTGCTTTCCTGCAGGCTCTTCAGAAACATGCATCGATCAAGAAACTGGTCAGAAAAAAGGTAGACATGATCATTGAAAACCCGATTGCCGTTGGGGAACCGTTGAAGGGAAACTGGCAGGGGTTTTATTCCTGTCCGGTGAAACGCAATTTCATCATCATCTACCTGTATTGTGAAGTATGCCGGAAAAAAGGTGACGATGTTATTGTCGCCTGCTCGGATTGCCGGACAACAACAGACAAGACCATTAAGTTCATCTTGCTCAAGCCTCATGATGATGCATACGGAAACAGGGACAAGGCCAGACCCGGAACTTGACAGACTCAGCTTTTCCGATCAGAACACAGACACACTGAACACATAACACGCCGGGCCTTTGGGCCCAGATGCTGGATCGAAATCAGACAGGGTGCAACAATCAAAAAGCAAAGTACAAAATAGAGGGAAACAACGTGACCGAACAACCCTGGGCAAGAAAAACCATCCTGAAAGTATGCGATGACTTCAGCGGATACCCGAAAGGCACACCTGTCGAAATCAACGTCTATCTCACGGAAACGGCGACAAAGCCCGTTGCGACGGCAACGGTCAAAGTCATTGATATGCTGTTTAAACTGGTGTTTTTCAAGACGGACCATCTGGGAACACCGAGAGTCATCATCGACCAGTGAATTTTGGGGACATGGAAATAATGACTTAATAATGACTTTTATCATCGCCATTACCATCTGGATGTTTAACCGGGAATCCATACACTTCAGAAGCTGACCAGTCCGGGGCCAGCAGGCTCGGACCCCCAGGCACCGAACGGGAGCGGAACTTCGTCAATCGCAACCAGCAGGTTTGCTCTTCCTTGTCCCACTCCCATTCAGCACCTGGACGCCCAATCTACCGCCCCTCAATTCGAGTCAGAACCCGAATTGAAAAAAACCCGGAAAAATCAGGGAATTGACCTCTCCGCGTCCTTCCCCTTCCTTTTCGACGCCAAACCTACCCTTCTACTTAACCTGCTCCTGCGCACCGCACCCGGACAATATGGTAAAATCCTGTCCATCAGAATGTAAGAGGTAAAAGCATTGGCTCATAAACAACTTACCACTTCATCAGGTAATCATGCCGTCATCCATAGAACCATAAGAGAACAAAAGATGGAAAAGATTGATACCGTACCCCTGCAATTGTTCCGTTCTAAACGATTCCAGTACCTGATTGCATTGGGTACAATATTGTCCATTAGTTTTGTGCTTCGCTGTTACAAATGGCCCCAGGTTTTCTGGAACGGAAAATTCATCCCCAATATGCCGGATGTTTATTATCACCTTCGTATCATTGAACTGATATTTCGAGGTCATTTATCAACACCGTTATTTGACGGATATCTCAACTATCCAATGGGCGGGCTGGTGTACTGGCCATTGGGTTTTGACTGGCTCATGTCTTTAATTGGTCTTCCTGTTTATCTGTTTACCCATAAGCTGCACTTAACCAATATTGTGATTGGAACAGTTATCCCGTTAATGGGGTTATTGATTGTTTATCTGATGTACAGGGTTAATCGGAGAGAATTAAGCAATCCCTTCCTTGCGGTTGTTCTGGCATTGTTGCCGGCCGTCTCTCTGGTATTGATTGGAGATTCTACTATCGGGAGAATTGACCAACAGGTCATGGAGGCACTGATTTACGCAGGTGTGCTGGTTCTGCTGATGAAATTGCTGGAATTTCGGGATCAGAAAACCGCAGTTGCACTGGGCGTAATTCTGGGACTTTCCCTGTGGATGTGGAATGGCAGTATTTTTCATGCGGCGCTGGTATATGGCGCCTTTGCGGTTGCATCCATGAATATTGATTCAGAATATATTTTACAGAACTGGCGCGATACCGCTCTGGCTGCTTTTATTGTGGGCTCCATTGTTGTCTTATGGTATGGAGCCTTGTGGACGCATCCTTTTTCCTCTGTCTATCTCTCATGGCATGCCTGTTCCTTGGGGTTTTAGGGCCCTTCCTTATTCGATGGGGCAGGACGTTGTCCGGGCGATTTCACATCCGTGTTATTCACTGGATCATCGGCGGGGTTTTCCTTTCCGTTCTTCTGTTTCTATGGTTAAGTCATTCTTCGGAATTAATAGCGGTCTTTCTGAAAAAAGATCCAGTTGCGGCGACATCTATAGAATCCTGGGGTCTTTTAAAAATGTATGGAATGGCTGGCATCCTACAGCAACCACTTATATTTTTGTCCCCTGTATGCATGCTGGCACTGGCAGCAATTATTCGAGAGAAGAAACGAATTGCACTTTCTTCCGCTTTGTTGTCATTGCTGTTGATAACAGGCCTTACTGGTTTTATTCAATTCAGATTCATCAGATATTTTGAATTAACCACAGCCGTTTCACTGGCTGTTACGGTTCGATGGGCCTTGGAGAAATTTCCAGCCAGGGACAAATTGGTAATGATTCTGGTTTTGCTTTTTTCTGTTCTCCCTCTTTATCAGGTATTCAGATTGTCAGAGAGGGCACAAACCCGTTTTCAAACGATGCGTCCTGTGGAAGAGGCGGTTGTCTGGTTGCGTGCCCATTCCCCACAGATGTCCCATTATCTGGACCCAGGGACGAAACCTGGGCCGGGATACTCAGTATTTTGTCCCGACTGGTCAATTGGACACTTCATCATTTATAAGGGGCACCGCCCGGTAGTCGCCTCCCCCTTTGGAGGGACTCCGGAATTTGCGGCCGGCAGTGAAGCTTGTGTTCTCAGTATGCTGATGACAAAAGAGGACGAATTCTATGGCTTTTGTCGACAATATAATGTTCGCTATGTGTTGTGTAATTCCCAGCGGGTAATTTCTCCGGCAAATTTGCAACTGGTTTACAAAATGTTCACAGGGAAATCCATTCATTTCAAAAGAAACGCCTGTTTCTATTTCCATCTTTTCAGCTGGAACAACTGGAAAACAGAAAAATTGAATAGTCTGACCAACGGATTCAGCCACTTCAGGCTGATTTATAATTCAGGATATATACAAAATGGTCTGGCAACTGTTCTGAGAATATATGAAGTGGTGCCGGGTGCCCACGTGCAGGTACAATTGCCGTTGAATAAGCACCATTTTGTTGCATCTATTGCGCTTTCACCCGGATACGGAAAACCGGTTCTCTACCGTGTGACCTTGCAACCGGACTCATCCGGTCATTTTTCATTCTATTGCCCCTTCAGTACAGACATCAATGGAGATGTAAAGGCAATTTCCAGACTGGAAATCCGGGATATGGACCAACATATTGTGATAAAAAGGGTTTCCATAAACGATAGCGATGTGCAGTCTGGCAAATTGATTCCCGTTTCTTGCAAAGAAACGGGAAGTGAATCGGCGACAGCACCCTGACCGTAAGTGGGTGACGGTACTTCACCGGGAACAGCAACTGAATCCGGCCAATCCCCTCCTCCTTTGTGTTAAAATTCCCTCTGTTCTTTCCTCTGCGGCCTCTGCGCACTCGGCGGTGATGCTTCCAATCCCTCTTCCTCTTTTCCCAACCTTTTCTGCTCGGAATGGTCAATGATGCGGGCCCCCGTGGAATCGCTGAATACGTTGGTGGCGGTGCGGAACATGTCCAGAAAACGGTCCACGGCGATGATGAGTCCGATTCCCTCCAGCGGCAGGGGGACGGCTTTCAAAATTACCGTCATCATCACCAATCCGGCCATGGGAATCCCCGCCGCACCGATGGAAACAAGAAGTGCTGTCACAACCACTACGACTTGCTGCCCCATTGTGAGATGAATGCCGTACGCCTGGGCAATGAATATGACTGCGGCACATTCGTATAGCGCGGTGCCGTCCATGTTGATTGTGGCACCCAGCGGCAGAACAAAACCAGCGACCCGGTTGGAAACACCGGCTTCCTTCTCAATGGTTTCAATCGTCAAGGGCAGTGTAGCGGATGATGAGCTGGTGGAGAAGGCGGTTATCAGCGGCGCAATCATCTGTTTCATGAAGCGGTAGGGATTCTGCCGGGTAAATATATAGAACAGCAGGGGCAATGTAATGAAAAAATGTACCGCCAGGCCGGCAAGAACAGTAAAGAAGTAAAACATGAGGTTTCCGAACACAGCCGCCCCGGTTGATGCCACCGTTTTATAAATCAAGCCAAAGATTCCAACCGGGGCAAGAAAAATGACAAATCCTGTAATTTTCATCATCAGTTGGTAAATGGCATCCATCAGGTCGGTCAGTGTCTGCCGGGGTTTATCGCCCAGGACACCGATAAAAAAACCGGCCAGGAGGGCAAAGAAAATAACCGGCAGCACGTTTCCATTTGCCATAGCTGAGAAGATGTTGTCAGGTACCATATTCAGGAAAATATCCTTAATACTGAAAGTGGTTGTCGGTGCCGCCCGGACAGCTGCGTGCAGGTGGGTTCCGATGCCGGGCTTCAGCAGGTTCACAAAAAGCTGCCCGGTGAGAATGGCCATCAGGCTTGTCGAAATGTAGTAAACCAGTGTTTTCAGGCCCAGGCGACCAAATGAGGAAGCGGATGCCGTGGACACGACCCCCATGACAATGGACGAGAAAATCAGGGGAATAATGAGCATTTTCAGAAGCTTCAGAAATAATGTTCCCAGAAATCCGCCTGCCGCCGAATATTCGGGAAGAACAATGCCACAGACTACACCCAGGATTACACCTGCTATGATCTGAGCATAGACTGGAAATCTCATCTTTTTTTCCATTCATCCCTCCGTTTCTCTCGAAACTTTCTTGTTATTTTGCATTCGTCCATTGAATGACCGGTGCCGGCATTATATAATAAATTTGAAAACATCGAAAGGAAGGCTGAATGAAAAAGGGCACCATTGCGATTGTGAATCTCCAGAATCCACGAGAGAAAGTCATAGGCGTAATCCACGAAATACTGTCATCCGGCATTGTGCTTCGGGGAATAGACGTCAATTCTTTTCAGGATTGGGCTGCGGAAGTGGCCAAAGATGCCACAGCACAAGTAATCTGCCCCACAACCATGTTTTTTCCAATGCACCGGGTTATCCGCTGTTATGAGGATGAAGACATGGGACACGTCCCTTCCTTTTCCACACAGTTTGCCAATCGTACCGGAAAGCCCATGAAGGACATGCTCCTGTGAAGTTTCTGAAAAAACTACTCTCAAGGAAACGTGTCGGATCGGAAGAAAAGAACTCTGCTGGAATACAGTCAATCATCTCTTCCCTGCCGAGCTCTGCCCGGGAATTCATGGACAAGGTTCATCGCCTCGAAAACCTTCATCTGCCGCGAGAGCAATACGATCGGCACCTTCGATATTTCACCTCATCCATGCCGGAATGGCTCACCCGTGAGGTTCATCAAATGGTTCGTCATGAAATTTATCGTGTGGAGATCGCGCCGGCGGTGGATGCCGAAATCACAAGAAATCTGGTGGCACTCAGAATGGCATTGTACAACAAAGACTATCGAAAATCACGAGCACCACTTTTATCCAGGATTTTCATGATACTTTTCCATCTGGCGCCGGAATTGCTGAAAAAGAACGGCCAATTGGGTGCAACGGAAACCGAGATGACCAGCTCTTTTGATGTGGAGGAGATCATTGCAGACTTGTCTGTTTTCAATTTGTCCGACCAGCAAGTGCAGTATACTGTGGCCAGAATATTGGAATACAATGAAAAAAATGTAATTTACACCGAAGACGAACTGATCCTCATGAACAACTCGGAAAACCTGCGGGAACTCCTGGAACAATTAGCTGAACTTTTTCAGAATTTTGTCCAATCTGTTTCCAGATGGGAACGCTACCGGGATCCGGTGGAAATAGGTCTACACCCCCTGGCATTGTCTGTACTGGATATTGACGCGTCTGAATTTTTCAAGGGAAACAAATCAAAACAATCCTTTCTTGATATTATCTTAGGTGAAAAATCAGCCAAGGATCTGGAAAAGGAAGTCCCACGAAAACTTCGTCCATTGTTCACAAGGGATTTTAAACTGATTATCTCAGCCATGCGAAATACGATTCTGTCTGAACATAATCAATTGATATATGACACGCGAAAAATTATCTGCTGGTATCTCCTGCTACTGAACGATGCAGGGGAATTGCCCCCACAACCTGTCGTCCGCTCTCTATTAGAGAAATCTCTGCAGTTCCACCGGAATTACTACCCGGAACTCATCCATGCGGTATCTCCAGTCATAAATCGCATCCTGGCTGTTCTGGGAAAGAACAACAGGGGGATCTCCCGTCTGACCGAGCTTTATCCGGAAGAGATTTCAACAGCGATGAAAGAATATGCTTCCCGGGAACATTCCGAAACAATTTCTTTTGAAAAATTCATCGAAAGAATGTCCAGTCAACGCAAACTGACGACTGAACCAACTCCTGCTTCTGTCACGACGGGACAGTATCAACCGGAAGAACTGGATTATCTCAAGCGAAATCCCGATGCTGAGCTGGGAATTCTTATGATGAACGAAAAGCTGGCAATGGCTGAAAAAGAAGAACCCCTTCTGAGTGATCATTACTTTTTCCCCACCAGGGAATCCTATCTGAAGGTTGTATTACTGGAAACTCTCCAGCCCCTGCTGGGCGCCAACACGCACCTGAAAATTGTCCGTTCACTTCTTGAAAAATCAATGGATCGGACTAAAGAACAGAGTGCCAGAATCATGCAAAAACTTTTATCCCGATTAAAAGAGGAAGGGATGAAGCGAAACGTAATCGAAAAACTCCTTGAAAAACAATTGAAAAAACACCACATCATCACAATTATCAAACAGGAACTGGCCGGAGACCCGAAATGGGAATGGATCCTGGCGTCTGAAAACCCCCAGATCCACCTCGATACCTTCTCCCGGGTAACCGGTATTGCCTTTTTACAAGCACAAACAGCCGGAAAACGTTACAAAATAACAGCAAAATATGAAAACGGCACATGGTCTATTACCCGCATTGCACCCGAATCACAGACGGTGAACCCAAAAAAATAACTGACACAAATATGTTTGAGTCTGAGTTTAAGTTCAGATATGGCTGAGAAAAGACAGGAACTTTCGAATTCCCTCTCTTTTCCAAAGTCATCACTCTTTACCTTTTACTCATCACAATTCCTCTGTGGTCCAATTGCTTAATTTTCTTTCCCCAATCAGATTTTTCTGGTAAAATATGTTCAAAAGGAAGTGCGTTTTCTGGCATGTGTGAATCTATTAACCATGACATTTTTTAATAAGGAGAGGATTATGAGCCTGCTCAAAGAGAAACTTGCCGGCATGATGGCCAAAGAAAGGGATGATGTTAAGTCTCTAAAAGCATTGGGAGACAAAGCCATTGACACAGTCCATGTGGCCCAGGCATTGGGCGGCATTCGTGGTGTCAAAGTTCTGATCTGCGATACGTCTTACCTGGACCCCATGGAAGGCATCCGTTTCCGTGGTATGACAATCCCCGAAACCCGGAAAGCACTGCCCAAGAAAGACGGTGTGGAAGAACCGTATCCCCTGGGACTCTGGTGGTTGCTCCTCACCGGTGAAATCCCCACCATGGAAGAAGTACTGGACCTGGAAGCAGAAGTAAAAGCAAAGGCCCAACTGCCCCAGTACATTATTGATGTTCTCCGGGCACTACCCCAGGATGCTCACCCCATGGCAATGTTCACCACTGCCATCGCAGCGCTGGAAGGAGAATCCGAATTCCGGAAACGCTACAACAAAGGTATGACCAAGACTGAATACTGGGAACCTACGCTGGAAGATTCCATTAACCTTATCGCAAAACTGCCGTTGATTGCTTCTTATATCTACCGGATGAAATATAAAGGCGATAAGCATATCGCAGCGAACCTCAACGAAGACTGGGGCGGAAATTTTGCCCACATGATGGGTGTGGATAATCCGGAATACAGAGACCTGATGCGCCTGTACCTGTTGCTGCACAGTGACCACGAAAGCGGAAACGTCAGCGCCCATACCGGCCACCTCGTTTCTTCCGCCCTTTCCGATGTATTCTACTCTGTATCCGCAGCCATGGGCGGCCTGGCAGGTCCGCTCCACGGACTGGCAAACCAGGAATGCCTGAAATGGATTCTGGACCTGATGGATCATTTCGGCGGACGGACCCCCACCAAGGAAGAAATTGAGAAATACGCATGGGATACTCTGAATAGTGGAAAGGTTATTCCCGGTTACGGTCATGCCGTACTTCGCCAGACCGATCCCCGCTATGCCGCACAACGTGAATTCGCATTGAAGCACCTCGCAGATGACCCCATTTTCAAAACCGTCAGCAATGTATACGAGGTAGTTCCCAAAGTTCTGGAGAAACATGGAAAAGCCAAAAACCCGTGGCCCAATGTGGATGCACATTCCGGCGTACTCCAAGTCTACTATGGCATTAAAGAGTATGACTTCTACACTGTCCTTTTTGGTGTTTCCCGTGCATTGGGAATCACTTCTCAGCTTGTCTGGGATCGGGCACTGGGTTACGCTATTGAACGGCCAAAATCCATTACCCGAAAAATGCTCCGGGAACTGGCCGAAAAGGCCGACTGAAGTTGATAACCGGGGCCACCATCTGGTGGCCCCTTTTTTATTCCTGTAAACTCCACCCACCCATTCTCCCCCTATTTCGTTTTAATGGTTGATTTTAGGATTCGCATTTTTTCTTTCAATCCGGATAATTTTACTTAAGTTTTTCAATTACAACTTACATTAGACTTCATGCTTTTTATATTCTGCCAGTTGTAGCCATAATAAGTCTAATTTATCCATCCAGTTTATGTGTGATTTTTTTTGCAAATTTCATATTCATGACAAAAACTTGACCTTAAGAATGATTATGTGGTAACTTATGAAAAAATAATGCCTCGGGAGAGAGTGCACAATGAAAAACATTCTAGTAATTGACCCCAGTATCATGATTCATAAAATTGTTCAATTGGCATTCCCTGAAAATGAGTACAAGTTGTTTTTGTCCGGTACCCATCCACCTGAGATTTCACCCGAGGAGCCATTATCCCTTGTTCTCCTTTCTGCAGACCTGCCGGATCACGAGGATGTGTTTGCCCTGGGAAATGAATTGAAACAGAATTACAATTGCCCCGTCCTGATGATGATCCCCAAGTTCTTTGAGTATGACAGCTCTCTTGTTGAACAGAACGGACTGGACGGAACTATTGAAAAACCCTTCACTTCGGATACCCTCAAAGAAAAATACCGGGCAATCGGGTCTGATTCGGCAGGGATGGATGAACTGGATAGCTTATCCCCTGAAGAGTTGGAATCTATCACCGAAGAAGAATTCATGCTGTCCGAAGAAGACCTGCTGGACATCGGAGAAGAAGATCTTGCAGATATTGAAATTCCGGATTCACCACCGGAAAGCGAAGAACCGGAAACAGCCGATGTCAGCGACATACCGGCACCGGAAACAGCTGAACCACTCGCACCCCCTTCTTCTGAGAAGAACGTAGAAGCCCCCTTTGAAGATATGGAAATGGACGAAGACCTGGATTCCATAGATTTCGGCGATCTGGAAGATGGGGAAAACTTATTGGATGAGCCAATACCCATGGAATCTGATAGTTTGTCTGAAGAAGAAACAGTCAGCACTACCGAAGAGAAACTGGTCGAAACTTCAGAGGAAAAAGAATCCACTATCCCGGAAGTCTCAGAAACCGCCTTTGCCGGGGAACCCGATAAAGAAGAAGCCGATTTTGACGATATGACCGAAGAGCTTCTTCCCGAAGCAGAAGGAACTGAAGGGGAAACCGAGGAACCACTGCTGGACTCTGATGGGAATGAAAGAGACTTTGACCTGGAATCAACAGATGCCGAAGGTGAGGAACTGCCGGAAGTCGGTCACCAGACCATTCAGGAAGCAGTACAGTTTGAAGGCGAGACGGAAATCCCTTCACCGGAACCGGAACAGGTACTGGAAGAAGCTGAAGGAGAACCCCTTGGCGATCTTCTGGCTGAAGAAAAGAATATTCCGAAAACAGACAGTGAACCCGTTGTTGATCCTCAAGAAAAGGAAGAGGTTGCTGAAGAAGATTTGCCCGATGTCAATTTTGCCATAGAAGAGGAGCCGCAGACTGTCCAGGTGGACGAATATGAAATGGAAGGCCCCCTTGTAAAAGAAAAAGAAGTGACGCCTTTGGATATCAGCCACGCCGACGAAGACGTGGAACTGATCCCGGCTCCATCTGCCCTCAGCACCGAGGGACTGGGTATCAGCTCCAAACTGTCCGAAGCTGACATCCAGAAAATTGCAGAACGGGTAGTTGCCATGCTCAGTGAAAAAGCAATTCGCGACATCGCATGGGAAGTCATCCCGGTGGTTGCAGAAGAAATTGTCCGCAGTCGGATTCGCCAGCTGGAAAATGAAGAGGTTGAATAAAGTTGTCTCATAAGTTATTCTGATTCTTGATGACGACTGAAAAAAAATCTCCATCGACGATACAAGCTACTTACCACAAACCATTCAGAAATATTATTTTGTATTCAGGTTGTGTTCTCTTTACTTTTGCAATACTGGTTCACGTTGGGTGCGCCCCGAGAAAACTCTCCACTACCATTCCGGTACCGGTAAAACCCGTGCTGCCACCCGATCAAACACCGACACAAATAAAGATCGAAGAAATCTCTGCCATATACAGAAACGGAAAAATGTATGCCGATATAGGCTACACCGACGATGCCAGACAGAAATTTGACCTGGCAGTTGCGAGTGTATTCAACCAGGATCCGGACATTCGTCAAAGCAAAGAGTTTGAATCTTTTTCGGAAACCCTGGTTCACAATGTCCATTCCATCGAAATGCAGTGGATCCAGAAAGGTGATTCCTATACAGAGTCCAGTCAAAGCGAGCAGGCCAATGCTATTTTGTCAGAAAAGTTCACCTTTCTTTCTCAGAAAGAAGCAGACAATGAGCGAAAGCTCGTGGAAGACACCCCGGTTAAATACGAAATCCCGGTTGTATTGAATAATCAGGTTTTATCCTATATCAAAGCCTTTTCCACCCGGCTGAAACCTGTAATTGAAGCAAGCCTGAACCGGGGAGCAAAGTATGAAAAACTTTTCAAACAAATTTTCAGGGAAGAAGGGGTTCCAGAAGACCTGTTCTATCTTCCTATTATAGAAAGCGGCTATCGGACTCGGGCACTTTCCCATGCAAAAGCAAAGGGGATCTGGCAATTCATGGCCGGAACCGCAAGGCTGGAAGGACTCACTGTTAACTGGTGGATAGATGAACGGTGCGACCCGGAAAAAGCCACCCGGGCTGCCGCAAGACACCTTAAACGCCTTCATAATTATTATGGAGATTGGTACCTCGCGCTGGCAGCATACAATGCAGGCCAGGGAAAAGTCGATCGCTCCATCCGAAAGGCAAAAACCCGTGATTTCTGGAAAATTGCCCGACACCGCTGGATATTTCGAAGAGAAACTCGTAATTACGTGCCGGGTTTTCTGGCCGCAATGGTTATCGGGAAAAATCCCGAAAAATATGAGCTCAATAACCTTGAACAGAAAGAACCTATATCCTATGACACTGTAACAGTGGACTCCTGCACTGACCTTCGGATCATTGCAAAGCTTTCCGGCACAACGGTGAACCGTATTCAGGAACTGAATCCCCAGTTGAGGCGCCTGACCACTCCCATTACAAAAAAATCATTTGCCATACACATCCCTGCCGGGCAAGCAGACAGCTTTACTGCCCGCTTCGACCAACTGCCCAAAGACAAGAGAGTCACACTCCGCTACCATCGTATCCGGCCCGGACAGACCCTCAGCCAGATAGCCAGAAAATTTCAGACTTCCGTTTCTGCCATACAAAAAGCCAATAACATTCGCAATGTTCGCAAAGTACGCGCAGGGAAAACCCTGGTTATCCCAATCGGTCAGGGCCATGACTACTACTATCGGGCCGCTCGTGATTTTACGGTGAGAAAACCAAGATTCCCCCGTGGGAAACGGATTGTACATCGCGTACACCGGGGAGATACCCTGTTCGGAATTGCTTTACGCTATCGCACCGATGTAAAAAGTGTCCGGAAATGGAACAATCTTGATGACAATCTGCTCCACCCGGGGCAAAAACTGACAGTGTATTACAGCCGTTCAATAATGCGGAAACCGGTTTCCGCTCCGAAAGCTGTCTCAAAGCCGATTCCATCCGGGTTTCACCGGATCAAGCCGGGAGAAACTCTTTATTCGTTATCAAAGAAATACGGCGTGTCCATCAAAAACCTCAAAAAATGGAACAAAATACGTTCCAGCCTCATCCATCCCGGTGATCTACTCCGGGTGGAAAATATCTGAGAGATTTCCCTTATGGTTGTCAAACTCTGGTCTGCCGACCTGACCGGGATTCAGGCCCAGCCGGTAACGGTGGAGGTGGACCTTTCCAATGGCCTCAGCTCCTTCAGTATCGTCGGTATGCCGGACACTGCAATTAAAGAAAGCCGGGATCGCATTCGCGCAGCCATCAAGAATTCAGGATTTAAATTTCCCGGCCGCAGAATTACTGTCAATCTTGCCCCGGCAGACCTGAAAAAAGAAAGCTCGCGAATAGATATTCCCATCGCCCTTGGTATTGTGGTCAGCTCAGCCAAAAGAATACTCCCCACAGCCGCACTGAAAAACAAAATGTTTGTGGGAGAACTTTCACTGGACGGTTCGGTTCGACCGGTAACCGGTATCCTCAGCATCAGTATTTCCGCCGCCTCCAAAGAGCTGACTCTCTTTGTTCCGGAACCCAACTACTGCGAGGCCCGGGCAGTGAAAACCGGTACGGTAATTCCCTATCGTTCACTGAATCACCTCATCACCATTCTGAAAGGAATGGAAGATACCACTGTGCCTGATTGCCCGGAACCAGAGGCGCAGGGCTCTTTTCCGGTCACGTTGGAGGAAATCAAGGGCCAGGCCCATGCTAAACGGGCGCTGATTCTTGCGGCAGCCGGCAATCATAATTTGTTAATGTACGGGCCACCGGGTGCCGGAAAAAGCATGATGGCCAAGGCGCTACCGTCCATCCTGCCGTCAATGTCCAATCAGGAAGAAATCGAAACCACCATGATCCACTCCGCCGGCGGCATCCTGAAAGAAAAAAGCATCGTCCGGGTACGGCCTTACCGCGCACCCCACTACACCATTTCCCATATCGGCCTGATCGGTGGCGGAACAAGGCTCAATCCCGGTGAAGTCTCCTACGCCCATAACGGAGTGTTATTTCTCGATGAATTTCCGGAATTTCCCAGAAGGACACTGGAAGTCCTTCGCCAACCCATGGAAGACGGGCTCGTGCGGATTTCCCGTGCCTCAGGCACCGTTGAGTTTCCTTCCCGTTTCATGCTGATAGCAGCAATGAATCCATGCCCCTGTGGCTACTTCGGTTCCAAGGTACGGGAATGCCACTGCACACCCACACGGATTTCAAGCTATCGTTCCCGGATTTCCGGCCCCATTCTTGACAGGATTGATCTCCTCATTAACGTGCCGCAGATTCCCCTGGAACAAATGGTTGCCGGCAACACCGGACTCACTTCCCGGGACGCCAGAGAATTGGTTGAAAATGCCCGCCAGATACAGCTTCACCGCAATCATGGCGCCAACGCATGGATCAATGAATCCCAGTTGAAAGAAATTTGTCGGATGGAACCGGATGCGGAAACCCTTCTTTTAACAGCCTCCCGAAAGATGAGCCTGTCTTCACGGAGTTTCAACCGGGTACTCAAAGTGGCCCGTACCATAGCAGATCTCGAACAACTGGAAACAATTCAAGCCCCCCATATCGCGGAAGCTCTCCAATACAAAATCAGCGATTTTTTTGAGTCCGGAATCACATATGACTGAGATTCACTTTTTTCCTTATGAGACCTTTTCACCAACGATGAACATGGCGATTGATGAATACTTCCTGAAATTTGGAAGCGGTATCGCCGTCCGGCTCTACGGGTGGAATCCCCCGACCATCTCCATCGGACATTCGCAGGATCTGGAAAAGGTGGTAAATCTTTCATTCTGTATTGAAAACAACATCCCGGTTATCAGGCGAAGCAGCGGAGGTGGTGCGGTTTATCACAAAAATGATATCACCTACATGGTTTCCGCGCCTATTTCCGTCTTTCAGGATCATAGTGTTGTAGGCATGTACAAGGAAATTGCAAATTATCTTTTAAAAACACTGAAAAGAATCGGCATTCCCTGCCATTTTGCCGGAACTGTCAGCCCGGAAGAACGAAGGAATGGCATGAAGCAGGGTCTCGCATGTTTTCTGTTGCCTTCCGATTACGAAATTCTGGCCCACGACCGGAAACTGGTGGGGAGCGCCCAGCACCGGGAATCCACCCGGATGCTCCAGCATGGCTCCATCGCCTGGCGCTTTGACTACGAAGAAACAGCCACCTGCCTCTGTACCACCACAGAAAGTCTGAAGGAACGTGTAGTTTCCATGAACCAATTTCTTCCTGATTTGTCCATTGAAACAGTCTGGAAAACTTTCCTCGAAACCCTGGAAACCGAAAAGCACCGGATTGTTCAACCGGGTTCTGTGCTTTCTTCCATAAACATGGAAAAAGTTATTGAACTGACGAAAGACTTCCCATTACAATAGAGCTGCAATGAAATGGAAAAATGCTGCGAGATTGAAGGAGAATAAATGAAGAAGACCGTACTTATTTCTGTCAGCGATAAAACAGGTGTAGCGGATTTCGCTCTTGCACTCAGTGATCTGGGCTTTGAGATTCTTTCCACCGGTGGCACCGCGCGGATTCTGGAAAAAGTCGGCATCCCGGTAACGCCAGTCAGCAAGCGAACCGGATTCCCGGAAATTCTCAATGGGCGTGTCAAGACACTTCACCCTGTCATTCACAGCGGATTGCTGGCAGACACCGGTAACCCGGACCACATGACTCAGATTCAAAATCTGGGCATTGCTCCCATTTCCATCGTCTGCGTCAACCTCTACCCCTTCCGGGAAACCGTTTTGTCCGGTGCACCGGAAAGTGAAGTTATTGAAAATATTGATATCGGCGGACCCACATTGATCCGTTCCTCAGCCAAGAATTTTAAAAGTGTCACCGTTGTCATTGACCCGGTAGATTATGAAGAAGTGCTGAAACAATTGCGGGAATCGGGGAAAACCACACTTGCTCTTCGGAAAGAATTAGCCCGAAAGGCGTTTACCCATACAGCCGGTTATGACATTGCCATTTCCGGTTATTTCAACCGGAACCTGGGAATTGACCACCCGGAAAAGCTTCTGCTGGAATTTGACCACAGCCAGGGACTCCGCTACGGAGAAAACCCCCACCAGCAAGCCGCTTTCTACGCGGAAACCGATCCGGAACCGGCCT
Organism: Acidobacteriota bacterium; assembly: GCA_013151025.1. GTDB lineage: Bacteria > Acidobacteriota > Holophagae > Thermotomaculales > Thermotomaculaceae > UM-FILTER-49-7. The sequence goes on along the minus strand of JAADJC010000084.1, from coordinate 7,225 downwards.
CACTCCCCAACCTTATTCAGCATCAGGGGAAAGCTCTTTCCTACAACAACATCATGGACACCGACGCCGCCGTCAGCATGGTTCGGGAATTTGACATTCCCACCGCAGTCATTGTCAAACATGCCAATCCTTGTGGAATCGGCCGGGATGCATCCTCATTGATGACGGCTTTCCAGCGGGCCCATTCCACCGACGCCCAATCCGCCTTTGGCGGCATCATTGCTCTGAACCGGAAAGTGGACTCCAAACTGGCCGCCCTGATGGCCAAAAACTTTGTGGAAGTTATTGTGGCGCCTACCTTCACCGAAGACGCACTGGAAGTTTTCAGAAAAAAGAAAAATCTCCGCATCCTCACCTTACCGCTCAATACACCGCCCACACCGTTTACCCAGTTAAAACGGGTTCGAAGCGGCATACTGTTACAGGAATCCGATACCATCATGGAGAATCCTGAAGACTGGAAAATCTCCACCGACTGTAAGCCGGACCCGGAAACCATGCAGGCGCTTGCATTCTCGTGGACGGTTGTAAAACACGTCAAATCCAACGCCATTGTGTTCTGCAGGGAAAATGAAACCGTAGCCATTGGAGCCGGCCAGATGAGCAGGGTAGACAGCGTCAAAATTGCAGTGGAAAAAGCAGTGAAAGAAATCCGGGGCAGTGTTCTTGCCTCCGATGCCTTCTTCCCGTTCAGAGATTCAATAGATGCCGCCGCAGAATTCGGCGTAAAAGCCATTATTCAGCCCGGCGGCTCCATCCGGGACAAAGAAGTAATCGAAGCCGCCAATGAACACGAAATTCCTATGGTCTTTACGGGAATCCGTCATTTCCGCCATTAATTTGAAATACGTACCAGATAAAGGGAGAATCTCATGATGCACATTTTGCCAAGGGAAACTGGCTGGATTGAAATGATCTGCGGATGCATGTTCAGTGGAAAAACGGAAGAACTCATCAAACGGCTGCGCCGTGCCGAAATTGCCCGGCTGAATCTCGCTGTCTTCAAACCGGAAATCGACAAACGATACGATAAAAAGAAAATCGCCTCCCACAGCAGCCTGAAATTTGATGCCACCATCGTCAATAGTTCCAGTGAAATTCTGGAGAAAGTGGACGGAGAAGAGGTGGTGGGAATTGATGAAATCCAATTCTTTGACGATGGCATTATTGAGGTGGCAAAAGAACTGGCAATGCGGGGCAAACGGGTCATCTGCGCGGGGCTGGATCAGGATTACCTCGGAAAACCATTTGAAAACACCATGCGAATGATGGTGGAAGCAGAATACGTGAGCAAACTGCTGGCTATCTGTGTAAAGTGCGGAAATCCTGCTATCCGGAACCAGCGCAAAATTCATGATGGCCAACGAATCGTGGTCGGTGCCGCAGACATCTACGAAGCCCGCTGCCGAATGTGTTTTGACCCGGATTTGAAGCGGGAACAGTGAGACCTTTGACAAGAACATGAGGGATCGGAACGGGAATAATCGCACCGGTTCCTCTGGTATTCTGTAATTGCTTTCCCGGTAGCACAAACTGTCGGGGAATGTGAAAATATGGAGGAAAAGGACATGACATTAAATCCATCCATTTTCAGAATGTATGATATCCGAGGCGTTGTGGATATCGACCTGACACCGGACACCGTAACTGCCATCGGCTATGGCTTCGGAAAATTTCTTCAATCCCGGATTCAGGGGAAACCCATCTCAGTAGCCATAGCCGGAGATGCCAGGGAATCCACCCCGATTTTCATCCAGTATCTGACCGATGCCCTGAATTCACTGGGCATCGCAGTCATAAACGGCGGCCTCATTCCCACTCCTGTCCTCTATTTTTCTGTGTTTGACCGAAAAGTAGAAGGCGCCATCATGGTCACAGCCAGTCACAATCCGCCTGAATTCAATGGATTCAAAATGTTGATTGGCACCGATGCCCTTTCCGGAGAAGAAATCCAGGAAGTGTACGAACTGGCAAAGGACTGGCGGAAGAGATTACCTGAAACCGGGAACGCCACAACTTCCACCGAGGTGGACATGCTCACTCCCTTCGTAAACTATTTCCGGAAACAGTTTCCGAAAGGTTCCGCATCCGGTATAAAAGTCGTTGTAGATGCCGGAAACGGCATTGCCGGCCCCGTTGGGCCAAACGTATTCCGGGAAATGGGTTGCGAAGTAATTGAATTGTTCTGTGAAGTGGACGGAAGTTTTCCCAATCATCATCCGGATCCCACAGTGGAAGCCAACATGGTGGATATCAGGGAAAAAGTCCTGAAAGAAAAAGCAGACCTCGGCATTGCCTTTGACGGTGACGGGGACCGGATCGGTGTGGTAGACGATAAAGGCCGCATCATCTGGGGAGATCAGCTTCTGACCCTGTTCGCACTGGACATTCTGAAAGAAAAGGGAAGCGCCACCTTCATCGGGGAAGTCAAGTGCAGCCAGATCATGTACGACCTCATTGAAAAAGCCGGAGGAAACGCCATCATGTGGACCACCGGCCATTCCATCATCAAAAAGAAGATGAAAGAGGTTCACGCCCTTCTCGCCGGAGAAATGAGTGGCCACATCTTCTTCGCCGACCGCTATTTCGGCTTTGATGATGCCATCTACGCCGGATGTCGGATGCTGGAAATGCTGAAAAAAGACGGCCGGAAACTCTCTGACATCTTCGATACCCTGCCGAAGATGGCAACTACTCCGGAAATGAAAGTAGACTGCGCGGATGAGAAGAAATTTCAGGTAATCGCTGACATGCAGGAAGCTGTTTCCAGTGGTTCCGCTGATCTCCCGGGATTAAAAAAGGTTATTACCATTGACGGCCTGAGGATGATTTTTGAAGACGGCTGGTCCCTGGTCCGGGCTTCCAACACCCAGCCGGTGCTCGTTCTCAGGATGGAAGCATCCGGTGAAGCAGAACTTTCCCGGATTCGCACCGAAACAGAAAACTTTCTTCAGCGTTATTTGAATAATTGAAACATCCTTCGGGTACCTTTCCTGTTGGCTGCCATTGTTGAAACATCAACAGACTGCCAGCCGTACTATCTACCGAAGTATAATAAAAGGAGGTATCATGGAGGGAATCAACCGTTTATTCAAGGTTTTATTTTCACCAACCGAGGTCTTTGAGGATGCAAAGAAGGCGCCGAAACTACTTCTTCCTATTATTTTTCTGACACTTGTCGTTACCGGAGCCCAGAGCTATTACGCCTACCAGATGAACGCGCCGGTTGTTCTTGAAAAACAACTGGAAATGTCTAAGTGGACCAGGCAATTAAGTGATGAACAGAAAGATAAGATTATTGAACAGCAGTCGAAAACTGTTAAATACACAGCGCCAATCGGCGCACTCATTGCCACCCCTATTATGCTCCTGCTCATTGCCCTCTATTTCTTTGTCGTGGCAAAGATTATGGGGAGCGATGCCGGTTATGGACAAAACCTTGCCGTAATTGTTTACGCCTCGGCGCCTGCGATTGTCGCCATGCTTGTCGCCATGGCCATCATGCTCACCGGGAACACGTCCACCACCTTGTTCAAGGACTTGGCTCCATCCAACCTCGGATATTTCTTCCCGATGGAGGCGGTGGGCAAGAAACTCAACATTCTGTTCAGATCTATTGATTTCTTCAGCATCTGGGAATATATACTGATGATTATCGGGTTCAGTATTGTAACAGGCACGAAGAAATGGAAATCCGCAGCAGTCATTCTGGTTCCGTTGATCCTGTTCATTTCAGTTATTGTACTGATCTTCTAAACGAGGGAATATGCCAAAAAAACTGATTATTGCCATTGTAGTTATAGGGATTGCCGGAATGATAATTCTGGGTGCTGTAACCAAACGGGATTCAGGGCAGCAGGTGTTCATGGAAAAAACGAAGTCCGGACCTTTTCGGGATACCATCAATGCCAGTGGACTCCTGATTCCCCGGAAAAAGGTCAGCATCATGTCAGATGTAATGGGAAAAATTGTGGAGCTCCCGGTCAAAGAAGGAGATAAAGTCAAGAAGGGCCAGATACTGGTACGCATTGATGACAGAGATTTGAAAAGTGAAGTCCAAAGACAGGATGCCGGGGTCCGCATGGCAGAAATCCAGGTGGAGAACCAGCAGGTTTCGCTGGGCACTGCAAAACGTGAATTTAACCGGAAAAAACGGCTATTTGACAATCAACTGATCTCCAGGGAAATGTTTGAACAGGCGCACGCCACTTTCCAGGGAGCGGCGCTGATGTTGAAGCAGTACAAGGAAAGTGTGATCCAGTCCATGGCTATCCTCCAGAAATCCCGGGAACTCCTGTCAAAAACAGTTGTCCGATCTCCCATGGATGGAAAAATTACCACCCTCAATAAAGAACTTGGGGAACAGGTAATCCAGGGAACTGTCAACATACCGGGCTCCGTCATCATGGAGGTCAGTGACATGTCTGCCATTGACCTGCAAGTGGAAGTCAACGAAATTGAGGCAGCAAGAATTCGGAAAGATATGACTGCAACATTGAAACTGGATGCGTTGGGCGAACGGGAATTCAAGGGTACAATATCTGAAATCGGTCAATCCGCATATCGTCCCCAGGGTCGGGACGTATCCGTTTTCAAAATCAAGATTGCCCTGATGAAAGTAGACCCGGCAATGAAACCCGGCATGAACGGCGAGGCGGAAATCACGGTTAAGGAAAAGAAACACACTACCTTCATCCCGATTCAGGCGGTTCGCACCAGTGATGACGGTAATAAATTCTGCTTTGTGATGGAAAACGGAAAAGCAGTTAAGAAAACAGTGAAAACCGGCCTGTCCAACGATGCAAACATCGAAATCACCAAAGGACTGAAAGGAAATGAAACCGTTATCACCGGGCCTTACCGTATACTGAAAAACCTCAAAGACGGCGACAAAGTCCGAAAAAAGAAGAAAGACTGATGCTGATTCAGGTAGAAGAGCTGACCAAAACTTACGTCGTGGGGATGGAAGAGGTCCACGCGCTGGACCATGTATCCTTTACCGTGGAAGAAGGGGAATTTCTTTCAATCATGGGTTCATCCGGGTCGGGTAAATCCACCCTGATGAACCTGCTGGGCTGCCTGGACACACCCACAGACGGACGCTACCTGCTGAAAGAAACAGACGTATCGGGAATGAACGACGAAGAACTGGCGATTGTACGGAACCGGGAAATCGGATTTGTGTTTCAGGTATTTAACCTTCTACCGGGTCTGACCGCCCTCCACAATGTGGAAGTCCCGCTGATCTACAACCATGTACCCCGCAAAAAACGGCTGGAACTGAGCCAGGAGATGTTAAACGCCATGGGAATGGGGGAACGGGCACACCACCGGCCCAACCAGCTCTCCGGGGGCCAGCGCCAGAGAGTGGCAGTGGCACGGGCACTGGTCAACTCTCCTTCCATCATCCTCGCAGATGAACCCACCGGAAATCTGGATTCAAAAACCACTCTGGAACTGATGAAGCTGATTCAGGATCTGAACCGGAAAGGGAATACCATCATTCTGGTGACCCACGAACCGGACATCGGCGCCATGGCCAATCGCACAATCACCCTGAAAGACGGGAAGATTATTAAGGATGTGAAACATGTTCATTGAGAACATACTACTGGCATTGAACTCTATCATTTCCAACAAAATGAGGAGCTTTCTGACCACACTGGGCATCCTCATCGGCGTCGCGTCCATCATCACAGTGGTCGCATTGATCCAGGGCATTTTTGCGTCCATTGACCAGCAGGTTCAGCAACTGGGCAGCAATATTATCACCATTGAACCCCACGTGGAGACGCGTAATTTAGCTGATTACATGAACAACCGGCCGGAACTGACCTTGAGTGACGCAGACACACTGAAACGGTCTATCTCCGGTATCACCGACCTCGCACCCATCATATTCCAAAGCAGCCAGATAAAATCTTCCGGCAAAACCCGGGTTTCACTTGTCTATGGTGTCCATCCACAATACCAGGACATCAATGGGCAATACGTGGAACAGGGCCGATTCATTACAGACCTGGACCTGGAATATCATCGAAAAGTCGTGGTACTGGGGCAAGAGATTGTCAAATCTATGAAACTTGGGGAAGATCCAATCGGAAAATCCATCCTCATCCGGAACGTACCGTTCAAAATCGTCGGCATCATGGAAAAGCGCGGCTCCTTTTTCGGGCAGTCCCAGGACAATTTTGCACTTATTCCATTGAGCTCCGCCCTGGACCTGTACGGGCGTATTGCCGGCCACTTCGTATATATCCAGTTCAGGGTTGCAGACATGAAGCAGCTGGACAACGTAAAGCAGCAGTGCGCCGTCATTCTCCGGAGGCGTCACAAAATCCCTGACAACAAACCGGATGATTTCAAGATTTCCACCCAGGAAGATATTGTGGAAATGTTCTCCAAGGTTAGCAATGTTATCACCGCCATTGTCTCGGGGATTGTGGGGATTTCACTTCTTGTTGGCGGCATTGGCATCATGAATATCATGCTCGTTACCGTGACGGAACGGACCCGGGAAATCGGGATTCGAAAAGCCGTGGGGGCCACCCGCAAGAACATCCTCTCCCAGTTCCTCATCGAAGCTGTCACCCTCAGCTTTCTGGGTGGTGCCTTCGGAATTCTCCTTGGGATGGGCCTGGGAAACCTGGCGGCACACTTGATTCCACACTTTCCCCCTGCTCACACCCCGCTATGGGCCATATTTCTCGGCTTCGGATTCTCCACCGGTGTCGGCATTCTCTTTGGTGTTTATCCCGCAGGTAAAGCAGCCAACCTGAACCCAATTGACGCATTGCGCCACGAATAGATCCCGTTATCCATCGGGAGGGGGGAAGGGACACCAGTTTACCTGGAACTTTAATTCAGCCCGGTGGTGTTCCTGTTTTCCCCTCAGTTCTGAAATTGTAGCATCCGGTACCCGGTTTCACCATCTATCCCATCTTGTTCTCCAGAAACTCCACTTCACACATGGCTTCATCCCTTAGCATTTTGTACTTTTTTTCTTTTTTTGTCTTGACAACATAAGCTAAAGCTTATATGTTTATAACGTGGTCTATTGTTTTTTCACGTGGTTATTTATGTCGTAATATTTTCTTTGGGGGGGGTCTCTTGTGAAATTAATCTTCATACTTCTTACCTTTTGGACCGCCATCCTGCCAGCCTTCAGTATGGATAAGCTGGATGTGCGCACGGATGTGTCATTCGGGTACAGTTTCCTTTCTTC
>JAADJC010000013.1 GCA_013151025.1 Acidobacteriota bacterium | reverse complement strand
GCACAATGCCGAAAACCGTTTTATACGCATCTCCTCCGGCAAAAGATGGGGCGGCCGGAACATATACTGCAAGCTGATACATAAGCCCCGCCAGTACGGATGCCAATAAGGTGTACCACAGAATCATTCTTGCCACCGCGTAGCCGTAAACTTCCGTTACAATGTCGGAAATGATGTACGTGAGCGGGAAATACAGAACTGTAATTGAGACACCGACACCAAGTAATTCCGGGGACACAATACTAAATAAATCCTGACGGCCGGTAGAAAGAAGGGTAAAGTGAGGACATGGCCAGAATCGCAAGAGTAATTGCACCGGGAATCCCGCATCACATTGTGTAGCGGGGAAATCGCAGGCAGAACGTTTTTCTTGAAGAAGGGGACCAGAAAGCCTACTTGACCATCCTGAAAGAGCAGGCGGATAAATACCAGCTCTCCATCTGGGCATACTGCCTCATGAGCAATCATGTGCACATCATCGCTGTCCCTGAAAGCGAAACCGGGCTTACCCGTGCCATAGCAGATGACCTGGCCCCATTTTCTGTACCAGTTACGATGAGAGTACTGCAGTTGATAACTCCAAAGCGGTTTTTTAAAGATGTGGAGAACGGCAAAACAGAGCGGAATTTTTGACTCCCGGATGTGGACAGGGTATGATTTGATATAAAATTCTGAGAATAAGAGGACAAGAGCTGTGCCGGAAGCGTTTCTGTGAAAGGAGATAGGGAGATGAAAAAAGAAAATGTTTATGATGTCTTTTTGGTGCTCGGTGCGGTGTGGCTTATTGTCGGGTTGTTGATTTACCGGAATCCGGCAGTATGGCCCTTGGGATTTATCTTTTTAATCATTGGATTTATCGGTAAGTTCGGCCGGAAAAAATCGAAGGATGAACAGGGTAAAGAGTAAAGATAAACCAAAAAGCAAATCGGGGGCTGTTGGCTGAGAAACTACCGGTTCCTGCCTTTCCCTTTGAGAAAAATGGGAGCAGGTAAATAATGAGGAAAACGCTTGCGTCGGGGAACGGGCGGGGCAGCGAAAAAAGAGGGGGCAAAGCCCCCCTATTTTTTTCTGGTTTCTGTTTTCAGATTCAGTTTTCGCTGTCCAGTGCCACCATGAAGCTGCGACCGGTATCACCGGCGGCTTCAACACCTACCAGTCCATATTGGGAATGGAATCGGATATAATCACTTTCCTTCAGGTTATACCGGCTGAAATAATCGGCCGCCACAAAAGAAAATCTTCCGTTTGCCGGTACGGAGGCTGTTTTACTTGCTATAACCGTACCGTCCGCCTGTATCAGGTCAATGCTTACTTCCGCTTCCTGCGCATTTGGATTGGCAAGGGCGATTCCCGTCCAATTGTTTTCTCCGGTAACCATCAGCGGGAAGACGCCGTCGGTAGCCGTTTCTCCCTTCAATGAGAAGCCGCAGATCCCGGATACAGTACCGTAGAGTTCCAGTCCGACAATTCTATTCGTGCTACTGACAATTCCCCATGCTGCGGTACTGCCCGCGTCGGGGAAGAGATCGCCCATTAATCCTTTGACCTTTGAGTGTGTCGGTACCGTAATCTGACTTGTACCTGTCATTTCCCCTGAGTCGGAGTAAAAGGTTGCAGTGGCGGTTACGTCTTCCGGTCCGGGATTCACGAACGCAAAACCGGTCCAGAAAATGTCGGTTTCCGATGGAATATGGGGAATATACAGTTTTGTTGAGCCGATCCCCGCCAATTCCGTTGCGGCACCGTCGCCGTCATGCTTGATAAACATTTCAAAGCCGGCCATCAGACTGGTATCGGAAAATGGATTGTCGGTATAGCTGATGAACTTATCCCACATGGATGATTCGTTATTCTCTCCCATGCTGTCCGCCAGTGCGCCAAGGTCAAGCATGTTGGCGAATTCAGGTGTCAATGCCAATGTTTTCGTACCCATCTTCAAGTCGAGTTTTGCCGGTTTTTCATCGGAAATAAACGCGTAGGTATCCCAGTATGCCATTTCTTCGGCGACGTGGGGGGCAATCAGGACAGTTTTCAACGGGGTATTGATGTAGGCGGCCATTCTGGAATTACTTCCTGCTATGTCGGTAAAATAAATGAGATAACGATCCGGATGAACTTTGACAACTGTGTAGTCAAGGCCATCAAAGGCACTGAGAGACAGTTTTGCTTTTCCGTGACCGGGGATAATTTCCGTTGTCTGGGCTACCTGTTCATTATCGTTGTTTATGGCTGTCAGCAGAACCGTCGCATTTTCGTCAAACATATTCACAACCCAGGTATCGGTGTGAAGTTCCGGATTCCCTGCGCTTTCTTTCAATGCCGAATCCGTCAGCATGGGAAGGTTGATACTTTCTGATTTTGCAACGGAGATACTTACCTCGGAAGAGACGGTTTCTCCCTCGTCGTCCACTGCCGTGACTGTTACGGCGAAATTTCCGGGCATAACGAAGCGATGATCTACCGAACCCGCTGTGCTGATCTGGTCGACAACCCCGTCGCCATTGAAGTCCCAGTTATAGCGGACAATGTTTCCGCCGTCCGGATCATAAGCCGAAACGTCAAAATGTACCGAAAGCGGTACCAGGCCTGACATTTTGTCTGCTGTAAAGGAAGTAATCACCGGGGGCTGGTTTTTGATAAATTCTGCATGAATTGTGTGATTTTCCGCTACATTTCTGAACGTATATGTTTCACTGGGCCCGGTTCCGGTACCGTCCACAATCACATCTCCGATGTGATAGCCAGGATTCGGGTGAATTGTAAAACCCTGGGAACCAAAAAGCGGCACTTGAATTTCCCCGGCGGGGTCAATGGTTCCGCCTGAATCTGCTGTAGCCGTAATTATATGTGCCCCGTTGCCAATAAGGAAATGCGCGTTCCCATACAGCGTCAATTCAAAATTGCTCAAATAATTGGACATATACTCTGTTACAACCAATTTATACAATGTGTAGGCATGAATAATGTAGTTATCGGATTCTTTGAAGGCGCTGGAATAGTCTGTTCCCCCGAATGCGTAGCCGGCATCGTCATCCCCCGCAACAAGGTTCTGGGTCGGGTGCGCGGGGTCAAAACCGTCGCAGTATAAAAGCAGGTAACTGTCATCGTCACTGGAACAGGCAAGATAAGCTTGCAGGGGTTCTTCTTCTGTGCTGTAAATGGTGAACACCATATAATGCACATTATCATATTGATCGTCCCAGTCCGCATCGCAATTGATGCTGTATGAGACAAATGACGGCCGGTCAAATGTGGGTTGACCTGTAAGGTTGCCGGTTCGCGTCTCCTGAGCCAACAGCGGCATGGTACAAATTAAGAACAATAACAGAAAGCCATGTAAAAATCTCTTCATAACTCACTCCCTTGTAAAGGTTTGTAACAAGACATATTGAAAATATATCGATAAGCAATTATACAAATAATTCAGGCTATTGCAAAGTTTTTTTCATGAGTATTCTATTTGATTTGAACTGGTCTCGGCCCCGGGTTTGCTAAAGGTACATCTGAATATGAATGAAAAAACCGGGCGTAAATGATGTTCGTGTCCAATCGAACAGAACCGTACAGAAAGTGATAGAATATCTGATGCACATCAATGGGAAATAAATAGAAGGAGGAATAGATGCAGGTAGAAACAATCATCACACCGGATTATATCCGCCATGATGTGAGCGGCAAACTGGATTCACTTTCTGCACCTGATTTCGAGGAAACGGTTGTTAATCGGACACAGGAACACCCGGCTGACACAATTTTTCAGCTGAAAGGTCTGTCTTACATCAGCAGTTCCGGACTTCGGGTGTTTCTTGAGCTGGCGAAACTCGCCCGGACGAATAACACCCGGGTCGTTCTCTCCACACTTCAACCACAGGTTCTGGAAATATTTGACATGGCAGGCTTCACACAGTTCTTTACCATTGCTGACAGTGTGGAGGATGCCGTTGCCATCCTTCGCAGAAATTGATTCGGCATGAAACGCCCTGAAAATGTCGCGTACCGGGTAGATGAAATTCCCCCCGGCAGCATTCAAATTTCCCGCATGTCCATCCGCAATGTGGAAACTGAAGCTAATCCGGTTCCCCTTTCCTCATTTTGGCTCATGCGTTCCTCTCCTCAACGGTGTCTCCAGAGCCCGCCAGCCGGAACCATTTCACAGTCAGCATGGTAATATCATCCGATTGGGGTATATCTCCGGCATAGGTTTTTACATCTTCAAAAACCTGTTTAACAATGGCCTTCGCAGAGTCGCCGGTACGCTGTTTGACTATCTGAACCATGCGATCCATCCCGTAGATTTCAGAATGAGCATTGAACGCTTCGTTCACGCCGTCCGTATAGCAGTACAGGCCCCAACCGTCGTCCAGCACCAGAGATTCAGTAACATATTCGGCTTGCGGCCATGCCCCAAGCGCGATACCGGATTTGGATTTTAACAAGGCCACCTTGTCTCCTTTCAGCAGCAATGGAGGATTGTGCCCGGCATTGGCATACGCCACACAGCCTGTTTTCAGATCAAGAATGCCCATGAAAACCGTCACAAACATAGATCGGTTGTTCCCCTCAGCCAGGGTTTTGTTCACCTTTTCCAGGATTTCCCCCGGTGACAGGCCCGGCCCGGCAGATGCTTTTAACAGGGTTTTCGCCACAGCCATATACAACGAAGCAGGTACTCCTTTTCCCGACACATCCCCAATCACAAAACAGAAATGGGACTCATCAAGAAGATAAAAATCATAGAAATCTCCTCCGACTTCCCGGGCCGGCTCAATCATGGCAAAGAGATCCAGATCATGACGGGAGGGAAAAGGCGGAAATAATTTCGGAAGAATCCCCATTTGAATATCCCGGGCAATTTGCAATTCCTTCGACATTCTTTCTTGGGCCGCCGTGGTTTGAATCAGATCCTGAATATGTTCCTGAAGCGACTGCTGCATGGTTCGAAAAGAGTCTGCCAGCCTGCTGAGCTCCGTGGTGGAAAAGCCTTTTGGTACCGGGACATCCAGATTTCCCCTGGAAATGACTTGCGCCACACCGGACAACTTATGAATTTCAGCCGTCGTTTTCCGGGCTACAAATGCCACTGCCCCAAGGACCAGCAACACCCCCAGGAGGCTCACCAGCAGGAGTATTCTTGTGAGATGGCGGACAGGCGCCAGTAATTCACGCTCGGGAAGGAAAATACCCACCGACCATCCGGTGCCGGGTACCGGTTGATACACAACCCGATAGCGCTCACGGTTATCGAGGCCCGAAATCTCTTCTTCACCGGATTCCCCTGTCACCATCCCTTTCCCCAGCACAGCCAGTGACGGGCAATTCCTTCGTTTTGCCAGGGAAAAAACAGTTTCCTTCATCACCACGGACGGGTCCCGGAATACAAGAATCCGGCCGGATTTCGACAGCAGTACCGCAAATCCCGTGTTCAGAATCTTGATGGACCGGACAACATCCCGAAGCCGTTTCAGTGAAATGTCCGCCGTTACGATTCCCAGTTTATTTCCGTCGGGACCCATAACCGGAACCGAAAAGGTGGACATAAGTACGTTACCGCCGCCCTTGTCAAAATACGGCTCACTCCACATGGAGCGCCCCGCCTCAAAAGGCTTTTTGTACCAGGACATCTGGCGGTACCGGTAGCTGGGGGTGTCCAGACGCCGAAACCGGATTGTTTCTCCGTCCCGGAACACATAGGGGCAATAGCCGTCTGTCCCGCTTCCCGGCAATGCCGTCTGGAGGCCCAATGCCATCCCGAATACATCATGGTTCAGCCGGATACCCCGGGACAAAAGCTTTCGAATCACCGAGTTATTCAATTCCTTATCTGAAAGAGACGATGCCAGGGTCCGGGGAATATCCGCAATCGGTTTCAGAATCATTTGAATTTTCAGTGCCGTATTCCCCGCAAGGAGCCGGGCCTGCTGCCCGGTCTGTACCGTCAATTCCCGGGACGCAATTGTGTATACCACCGCCACAATAAGCGCGAGGATTGGAAGAATTGCCAGCAACACATTGCGAATCAGGCGGTTGGATAGCGTGTGCTTCATTGCGTTCCCCTTTCGTTTTGTTTTACATGCCATGTCAGAATGAGACAGTTTCTGTCTTTTTCCCGGCTGTAACTTATTTCATCTGTCATTTTCTTTATCATCAAAATACCCAATCCACCGGGTTTCCGCTCTGCTACAGGGAGGCTGGTGTCCGGTTCCGTCATCTGAACCGGATTGAACAGCACGCCATTATCCAGAATCCGGACCTCAAAGTGTCCGGCTTCTGGTTTCACCTGCACAGACACCTCCCCGAAAGTGTCGGGATAACTGTAACAGATCACATTGACGAATGCCTCTTCGCATGCCAGCTCTACTTGAAACAGAACACTGTCAGGAAGGCCGGCTTCCTTTCCACAAGCCAGAATCCACGGGATGATTTCCCGCAGAGAATCCATAACTGCCGGAAAGCGACGCTCATCCATAATACTTCCACCGGGATTGCCGACGATCTCGAAACACCGTCAGATATGATTCTGAAACTTCAATGAACAGGTTCATCATGGATACAGTCTATCAGCTGGGCAAAACCGGCGCAAGCGCGTTGAGCGACAGTGTCGACGCATAATAGAAATGTCCCCTTTGGGAACCATAAAGACGAATAGACAACAAGGGGGAAATACGCGGGGGAAAGGTAAAATATTTAATATCAAAACCATGTTTCTCATTGCGCTGAAATTAGAGTTCCATCTTCTCCATCCCGTCATCGGGATGCTGTTCCAATATCTGGGTTCACGTGTCAATAGCGAAAATCCGGCAGATTCCTATCATCAACACACCCGTAAGTTTTTTAAAATACTTCCCGGATACGGACAACTTACCCCTGTGTTGGAACCGTTGAACAGAACCTGGCGCACTTGTGGGAAAAACAGAAGGTTACCCGGTTGGCGAGGCCGCCCGACCGTGAACACTTAACCGACCTGTCGAGCTGATTTTCATTCAGGGAAATAACTTATCAGATAACCATTCTTGCCACAAGGAACCTTAGCCCTGTTTCACCACTGATGATTGATATTGATCACTTCAAGCAATTCAATGATCCATTTGGCCATAAAACCGGCGAGCAAGTAATCGATTCTGTTTCCGATACGACCAATGGGTGCAACCCCTGAAGCCGGCAATTGAGCAAGAATCCCAAATTCCCATTTTGCGGATCTGACCATGCCTGCAATTCACTTTGCGCGAACAGGAAAAGAACTTTCCAGTATCCCGGAATTCTTTGTGACCTGAAATCGCAGAATGGAATCTGTACCATATGATATGATTTCAATTGTTATACCGTGCGTGACACATTTATATTTTTAATTGGGGGATATTATGAAGAGGTTTTTTAACCGTGAAGATCGGAAGTCATTTTATGAATTTTTGTACAATCCAGTGAGCCTGATTGGTTTTGTACTTCTGACACTCTCCACTTCAACATACGTAGTGACTGCTTTGGTTGGTATGGTCTCCGGAAAGGGTGGCGCTTATTCGGGTATTGTCACATTTATAATTATGCCACCGCTCTTCATTCTGGGCCTGTTTCTGGTTCCCGTCGGTGCCTGGCGTCGGCAACGGTATCTCCACAAAAAGGGTATTACTAAATCTCATTTTTTCAGCATTGATTTTAACATCCCAAGGCATCGAAAGCTTTTTCTTGTATTTACAGTCCTCACTCTTTTTGTATTGATACTGGTCTCATCAATGAGTTATCAGGCTTACCATTACAGTGAATCTGTGAAATTCTGCTCTTCCTGCCACCCAGTCATGGATCCGGAAACCGTCACCCACGCCCTTTCTCCCCACGCGCGGGTTGCCTGTGTGGAATGCCACGTGGGATCCGGTGCAGGCTGGTACGTGAAGTCAAAACTCTCGGGTCTGTATCAGGTATATGCAACCTTCACAAATACCTATCCAAGGCCGATTGAGACGCCGATTACCAGTCTGCGACCAGCCAGAGACACTTGTGAACAGTGCCATTGGCCCCAGTTTTTCATTGATGACAAAGTCGTAACCCGTGATTATTACCAACGTGATGAAGATAACACCCATGGCTCGGTCACCCTGCAGATGCACGTAGGGGGACATCCGGGATACGGCAGGCCAACCGGTATTCACTGGCACATTGAGAATATTGTTGAATTTGCCACTGAGGACCCCCAAAAGGAAGAAATTCCCTGGGTGAAGGTCATTTACAAGGATGGAAAGCAGAAAACCTTCATGTCTACTGACGATCCCATCAGCAAAGAGAAACTGAAAACGCTGAAGATTCATAGAATGGATTGCATTGACTGCCATAACCGGCCGTCACATATTTTCCATTCTCCCGAAGAAATAATGAACAGCCTTATGGCAACCGGGCAAGTGAGTCTCAATCTGGCTGATATCCGGGCAATTGGCGCCGATGCCTTGCTTGGTGAGTACAAGACAGACGCAGAGGCTGACAAGGGTATTGAGAAAGCAGTTCGGGAAAAGTATTCGAATTCAGTGCCGGATGAGGTGGGCAAGGCAATTTCAGCAATCAAACATGCGTATCACCAGAACTTTTTTCCTAAAATGAAGGTACGATGGAACGTCCACCCATCAAACATCGGGCATTGGCAAAGCAAGGGTTGTTTTCGCTGTCATGATGGCAACCATAAAACAGACAGTGGGGAAATTATTTCAAGAAGTTGCAGTCTGTGTCACACAATTCTCAGCCAGGTAAGCAATGCCGGAACCCGATTTGACATTAAAGGTGTACCTTATATCCATCCCGTTGACATCGATGGAGAATGGAAGACCACCAATTGCAGCGACTGTCATACCGGAGAGTAATCCCCCATTGGACCTGAAGGCGGTTGCGCCATGTTATCTGGCAATTGTGGGGATAGAGGGGAAAGTTTTCCAGTCTATAAGGCGGTCAGGTCTTCCTGACTGCCTTCTCAATTCCCTTGATCAGGTCATTGAACACAATGCCGTGGAAGGGAACAAGAACATACCAGTATATCTTCCCGAAGAGAGTACGGGTGTGGAACCATGCTTTAATTTTGAGGCTCCGGGTTGTGCCGTTATCGTGGATGTTGAATTCCAGCCAGGCCCGTCCGGGAAGGAGCATCTCGGCTCTGAGCAGCAAACGGCTGTCCGGGATAAGGTCTTCTACCCGCCAGAAATCAATTACATCCCCGATTTTAAGACTGGCGGTGCTGCGTCGGCCCCGTTGGGTTCCGACGCCTCCGATCAGGCGATCCATGAATCCCCTCAGCCGCCACATCCAGTTGGTCTGAAACCACCCCTCCTTTCCCCCGATGCGGCAGACGGACTGGAATAAGGACGCCGAAGATTGATCCGTTTCCAGGGAATATGTGGCGGTGAACTGTGGAAGCCTCCTCATCTCTCGCAACTTAATAGCCAGTTCGTGGGCAGGGGGATAGGCCTCCGCCCAACGGGTTCTCACCTGATCCTGCTCTTCCCGGTCCATGGCACGGATCAATGCCTCCCTGTACCCAATGGTCCTGATGGAAATCAGGGTTCGAATGGATTGATCCCGGCATACCACATCGTTGCGTAAGCCTTCCATCAGGGAACGGATAATCGGGGCCGGCACGGGTGTAACCAGACTGGCAATATATGCGTAAAGCGGAATGTAGCTGAAAGGGAAATTAAACATTGCGACCCTGCGGTTCAACAGACGCGCGAATTCCTTCATCATTGCCCGGTAGGTCAGAACATCTGCTCCACCTATGTCAAAACTTCTGCCGATCGTCTCAGGTGTTTCCAGCACGCCAACGAGGTATTTCAGTACATCACGGATGGAAATCGGCTGGCACAGCCGATCCACAAAACGAGGCAACGGCAGGATTCGAAGCCGCTTAATCAAAGAGTGTATAATCTCATACGATGCGGAACCGGACCCGATGATTACGGCCGCCCGCAGTACCGTGACCGGAATGGAGCTGCTATTCAGGGTGAAAGCCACCTTGATACGACTGGACAGGTGGTCCGAAAGCCCCGGAGTCAGGTCTCCCAGCCCTCCAAGGTAAATAATTCTTTTTACGCCAGCTTCCTCCGCTGCCTTTCTGAAATTGGAAGCCGCCAGAATATCCGCTTCATCAAACTGGTCTGGGCCCAGGGCAAGGGAGTGAATCAGGTAGAATGCCGAATGAATGCCCTCCAGTGGCTTTTTCAGCGTTTCCAGGTGGAGTGCGTCACCTGCAGCGCATTTTACCCCCGGCCACTGCTCTGCCATGCAGGTCGACGGGGTTCGAACCATGACACGAACCTTGTAGCCCCGGTCCATCAGCACCGGTACCAGCCGTCCGCCAACGTATCCGGATGCACCTGTAACAAGGACAGTACCCATATCTGAAACAGGCGTAGAAGGGATCATGTATCGGTATGGTTTTTCAGGAGTCAACTCTCGCTTGTCTGAATTGAACAAAACCATTACTACACCTCTCTCCCACAACGCACAGGTAGTGTGCTCTATTTCAAGCCGCCAGGCCAGGCAAGCACTTGACTTTATATAAATCGCCCGTTACAGTATGCCGCTCTCTCAGTCTGCTTACCGATTGTATCGAATCACCACGTCCCGTCTCAAATCCTTGATTGTGGCCACCCGGCTGGTATCGGTAATGTGGTCCTGCCTGAGCTTTACATGGTAAATTCCTTCCGTTGTCACAATATAATAATGGTTGCTGCCCATGTCCAGCATACTTGAAAAGCTTTCCCGGGATGGCGCCGCAGAAGTTGCGGCTATCCCCAGCACAACCACCACGCCCAGCAGAAAGCCGATTACCATATCCTTCAGATTGAAACGCTTCATCTTGTCCTCCCGTAATTTTTTTTTTGCAAACAGCCTTCTCAAGCACTGCCACAAGTTTAATTGAATTGCACTGTCAGTTTACACTATATTTCCGTTAAAGCACGGCTTTTGCCGTGAACATGCCAGTGAGAATAAACATTGACAGTTGGATTGAGGGCAGGGTAAGATTTGATTAAGTGAAACAGTCTATTTACAAATACACTGAATACTTGGGAAGTGAGGGAGTTGTCTCCATGAATCAAAAAACAAGAACAGTCGGACTGCTCGGCGCCATTTCAATTGGCATCGGCGGCATGGTTGGAGGTGGAATTTTTGCGGTGTTGGGTGAAGCGGTCTCATTTGCCCACGGTGCAACCGCCGTTGCATTTTTATTCGCGGGAATTGTGGCGTTATTGACATCTTATTCTTATGCAAAACTGTCTGTAACGTACCAGAACCGTGGCGGAACCGTCGTGTTTGTTGATAACGCGTTTAAGCACAATCTCTTGTCAGGCAGTATTAACCTGCTTCTCTGGTTAAGCTATCTTGTTACAATTTCTTTATATGCAGTAGCTTTTGCTTCTTATGGCCAGACCTTCTTCCATGGGAATACAACACAATGGCTCAGACACCTGCTGGTGAGTTTTGCCATTTTACTTCCTGCCCTGATTAATCTGATCAGTGCCTCATTCGTAAGTAAATCTGAAACTGCTATTGTAGCAATAAAAATAACACTGCTGATCCTGATTATCGTATCCGGCTTTTCATTTGTGGACCCCCAACGTCTTTCACCGGACCAGTGGGGAGGGTCCTTTTCCATTATCGTTGCCGGTATGATTATCTTTGTCGCCTATGAAGGCTTTGAATTAATTGCCAACTCTGCCGAAGAAATTAAAAACCCGGCGGTGAACCTGCCAAGGGCACTCTATGGTTCCATTCTTTCAGTTATTGTGCTCTACATACTCATTGCAATCATTACTGTCGGAACTGTACCTCAACAACAACTTTTGATGGCAAAGGATTACGCTCTCGCAGTGGCTGCAAAACCCGCGCTGGGGCAGTTCGGGTTCACGATCGTTTCGATTGCTGCACTTCTGGCAACTTTTTCTGCTATTAGTGCGACTATTTACGGAAATGCAAGGCTGGGGTACATCATTGCAAAAGAGGGTGAATTGCCTGAAATTCTTGACGAAGAAAGGGGAAATATCCCGTTTATGGGCATTGTCATTATCACCGCTTTGAGCTTGTTGATGGGCAATTTGATTGATTTGACGGATATAGCGATTATCGGAAGCGCCAGTTTTCTCCTTATTTTTTCAATTGTGAACATCAGCGCGTTTAAACTGCACAGTAAAATAAAGGGAAACAAATGGATTATCCTGACGGCATCGTTTGCCAGCACCGCGGCATTCATCACCTTGCTGATCCACACATATTCGGACAATCCCAAGGCAATTCTGGTTTTTCTCTCATTTATCTGCATCTCTGTTCTTTTTGAGCTGGTGTACGGAAAATCTGTCCGGGGACACTTTTTTCACCGTAAATACAAAACCGACTGAGCTTATATTGCGCCTGCAAATTTTCTGCGGGAGTTTGCGGGTTCAGCGGGAATCATTCAGGACGGAGAGGAAAATCTGTCCGTATCGTTTCAGTTTGACAGCCCCGACACCGTGGATTTCAGTCAGTTCCGACAAAGTGGCGGGCCGGTGTTCAACCATTTCAACCAGGGTTCGGTCACTGAAAACCACATAGGGCGGCATATCCATCTCGGTTGCCAGCTCTTTTCGTTTCTGTCTCAGCTCTTCAAAGAGGTTTCGCTTGGCAGGATCGGAAAGCACATCTTCCCGTCTCGCTGCTACCGCTTTCTTTGCGGCCGGTTTTGTGGCAGCCTTTCCTTCGTCCATATGTCCCGTAAATTTTTTCCCGGACCGAAGCACCGGCCAGGCCGCCGCCGTCAGTTTTAACCCTCCGTAAGTCGGGTCCTGGCTCAACAGGCCGTGGGCAATGAGCTGACGCCCCAACTGCTGCCATGCCTGCCGGGAATGGTCCTTGCCGATTCCCCAGGTGGAAAGCCTGTCGTGGCCCTTTTGAAGCACCCGCTTTTCCGTAGACCCCAGCAGTACGTTGACAATGTACCCCATGCCGAACATCTGCCCGGTCCGCCAGACGCAGGACATGAACTTCTGCGCTTCCACAGTCAGATCCCGTGTCTCGGCACGGACCCCGTCCACGCAGTTGTCACAGGCGCCGCAGTTTTCTTTTTGGTAGCTTTCGCCGAAATACCGCAGAAGTGGAATCCGGCGGCAACAGGTGGCCTCGGCAAAGGCCAGCATCACCGAAAGCTGGTTGCCGGCAATCCGTTTCTCATGCTCATCCTCTTTTTGATTGATGAAATAGCGGATTTTTGAAATATCGCCGTAGCCCAGGAGAAGCAGACAATGTGCAGGGAGTCCGTCCCGTCCGGCACGCCCGATCTGCTGATAGTAAGACTCAATGTTTTTGGGCAGGTCGTAGTGCACCACAAAGCGGACGTCGGGTTTGTTAATACCCATGCCGAACGCGATGGTTGCCACAATAATATTCACGTCATCCCGGATAAACGCTTCCTGATTCCGGTTCCGGTCTTCCGCACTCATTCCGGCATGGTAGGGCAATGCGGAAATACCCTGTTTTGTCAGCTTTGTAACAATCTGTTCGGTTTCTTTCCGCGAGGCGCAGTACACAATCCCCGACTGATTGGCAAATCTCTCCATAAATGCCGTCAATTGCTTGAACCCGTTTGTTTTTTCTTTTACCTCGAGAAAAAGGTTGGGCCGGTCAAAACTGGCCACGAACAGAGCCGGAGTTTTCATGTGCAGGCTGGTGACAATATCCTTTTGCACCCGTTTTGTGGCGGTGGCGGTCAAAGCCAACACCGGCAAGCCTGGAAAGCGTTCCCGGAGTGTTGCCAGTTGCCGGTACTCCGGCCGGAAATCGTGGCCCCATTCTGAAATACAGTGGGCCTCGTCAATGGTCAAAAAGCTGATACTTACCCGGTCCAGCAGATTCAGAACATGTGGTTTCATCAGGGTTTCCGGTGCCACATATAAAATCCGTACCTGTCCCGACACAATCCGTGCAATATTTTTGCTGTAATCCTCCCGGCTCAGGGAAGAATTCAGCAGCACCGCGTACTCCCCCAGCTGATTCAGTTGCAGGACCTGGTCTTTCATTAGCGAAATCAGGGGTGAAACCACAATAGCCAGTTTTTCGCCGGATAAAATGGCGGGAAGTTGATAGCACAGGGATTTTCCGCTCCCGGTGGGTAGGATCGCCAGGCAGTCTCGCCCCGACCGGATGGCGTCAATAATTTCCCGCTGATGGGGATTGAAAGAAGTGTAGCCGAAGATTTCCCGGAGTTTGGTGTCTAAAATGCTGTTTGCGTCAGCCATGAATATCCGGTCAAAATGGCATCGGGCGCGCTAAAAGCCTTCGGTGGAGGCGAAAAGGCCGACTTTCAGGTTTTCCGCCAGATAAATCAGCCGTCCATCCACCAATACACTACCGTCTCCGATGACCAGTTTCAGTTTCGACTCCATGACCCGTTTGATGTCCAGATGATACAGCACTTTTTTGGCTTCCGGGAGAATCTGCCCCGTAAATTTCACCGCCCCGACACCCAGTGCCCGGCCCTTTCCCTGAAACCCCTTCCAGCCGAGGTAAAACCCCAACAGCTGCCACAGAGCGTCCAGGCCGAGGCATCCCGGCATCACCGGGTCACCGGGGAAATGGCATTTGAAAAACCATTTCTTCGGGTTGATGTCCAGTTCCGCGATAATTTCACCTTTCCCGTATTTACCGCCGTTTTCCACAATTTTTACAATCCGGTCAATCATTCGCATTTTCTTTACCGGCAACCGGGCATTGTCCTTTCCGAACAGCTTTCCTTTGCCGCACTTGATGATTTCTTTCAATGTATAAAATGTTTTTCTCTCCATGATTCACCTCAACGAAATTCGATAACCATACTTTACCAGAAAGTTTCCAACTTGGAAAGCGGTATGCGAGGGAAAGGGAGTGAATCGTCATGATGATTCTATATGATTTTTGTCTTATATTTTTTTGAAGTTTCTTGTCCCTGATCAAGTTTCTACTTTACTTTTATGTTAAGATTGTATCCGATAAAAAAGTTCCGGTTGCGGAACCGGGAAGGAGAAGGAAAAATGAGTGAAACATTGCACAGTGCCGGAAGACGGAAAGAATTGTTAAAACACATGATTCGGCAATTAAACAGCGGAGAGGCTGTGGACAGTGTCCGGGAAACGCTGGTAAGGCTGCTGGGAACAGTACCCTACGAGCAGGTGGTCGAGGTGGAGCAGGAGTTGATGGCAGAGGGGCTGCCGCAGGAAGAAATTCTTAAACTCTGTGATGTTCACGCCCAGGCGCTGCGGGGCCATATTGAACAGCCTGCGGACTTGTCGGTACCGGCGGGACATCCGTTGGATGTGTTCCAAAAGGAGAATGAAGCGATTGTATGGGAAGTCAGCGCACTGGACAAATTATTCGTTGAACTGAATGCGCTGCCTGACGATGGCCCGTCGGGTAAGATTTTTGAAGAGATCCGCAAGCATTTTTTCGCGCTGGCGGATGTGGATAAACATTATCTTCGCAAGGAGAATCTGCTTTTCCCCTTTCTGGAACAATATGGGGTTACCGGTCCATCCACCGTGATGTGGGGGAAACACGATGAAATCCGGGAATGGCTCAAGGCGGGCTCGGCGGCACTGGAAGCCTTAACCGGCAGCGTGTCGGCAGAAGAATTATCCGCTGTGGCGGAATTCGCTCTGAAGCCGGCAGGCAATGCTGCAGCGGAAATGGTGATGAAGGAGGAGGAAATCCTTTTTCCCATGGCATGGGAAAAGCTGAATGAATCGGAATGGGCACAGATTCATCACCAGACCGGCGATTACGGCTACTGTCTCATCGAACCGAAAGCGGCATGGCACCCGGCAGCGGATACGGAAGAGTTGACGGCCGGGTCGGCACCGGGCCGAATCCGGCTCGCCACCGGAACCATGACGGAAAAGGAGTTGGCGGCGATTCTCAACACCATCCCTTTCGATATGACTTTTGTGGACAGGGATGACACTGTACGATATTTCTCCCGGGGAAAAGAACGGATTTTCGCCCGAAGCAAGGCGATTATCGGCCGGAAGGTCCAACACTGCCATCCCCCGAAGAGTATGCACATTGTGGAGAAGATTCTGAACGATTTCAAGGCCGGCAGAGAAGAAAGTGCCGCGTTCTGGATCAATCTCGGGGGAAAATTCATTCATATTGAGTATTTCGCGCTCCGGGATGAAGCGGGGGACTACCTCGGAACACTGGAAGTGAGCCAGGATTTGACGGAAAAACGCGCCCTGGCGGGGGAGCAGCGGCTCTTGACCTACAGCAGTCAAAAAGCAGGAGAAGACCATGAGCAAAGCTGAAAAAACCGCCATTACCCCGGACACAAAGGTCGGCACTTTGTTGGATAATTTCCCGGAACTGGAACCGGTGCTGATGGCACTTTCCCCCAAGTTTGAAAAACTGAAAAACCCGGTTCTTCGGAAGACAGTGGCAAAAGTTGCGAATCTGCGGCAGGTAGCGAAAGTGGGCGACGTGGCACTGCCCCTCCTGATTAACGAGCTCCGCCGGGCCGCCGGCATGGAAGAAATGCCGGTGGACACCGACAATCCGGAAGATACTGCGCTTCCTTCCTGGCTCAATGCCGCCGACCCCTTTGAAACCATGGACATCCGGGACAACATTGATGCCGGTGAACAGCCGATTTCAATTGTCATGAAAAAACTTAACACCCTGAACGCCGGTGAAATTCTGAAAATCATTGCCCCGTTCGAGCCGGCACCCCTCATTGACCTTGCGAAAGGGAAGGGTTTTGCAGTACACTTGCAGAAAGAAAATGAAAACGGCCCGGTTGACTGTTTTTTCCGGAAACCGGACTGAAGGAGGGATTTTCATGTCGGAGTTGATGCACGGGAACGGGGATAAGGTGGAGAGCCTGCTGAAGTTTTCATTGGGAATCATCAACGGCGAAAATGGCAGAGAACTGATGGACAAATACCGCTACGCCATTGAAAATGTCACCCCCCGGGACATTGTGGAAATGGAAACCCGCCAGCTCGCCCTCGGTGTTTCCATTGATGCCATCAAGGAAACCATCGGGAAGGTTATCAACGTCTTTTTCAAATACCTGAAAGAATATCCGTGGAAACGGCCGGAGCCGGAAACCTTCCTCTTTGAGCTGATGGCGGAAAACCGGGCGCTGGAAGCCCACCTCGCCGAAACCAAAGAGCTGGTAAAGCTGTTGAACAAAGAAACAACCGGGACAGCACTTCGGCCCTCTGAAACGCTGGGGAAACTTCGAAGTGCCGTTGCCAAGCTCTTTGATTTTGAAGTCCACTACGACAAGAAAGAAAATATCCTCTTCCCCACTTTGGAAAAACGCTGGGAGTTTCCCCGTCCCCTGCAGGTCATGTGGTCCATTGACTCCGACATCCGCAAATCCGTCCGGGCACTCCGGGACATTCTCGCGGCAGAAACCCCGGACCTGACAGCGCTGAACCGGGAACTGGGGAAATACTACTTCCTCGCCCACGGCATGGTATTCAAAGAAGAACTGGTGGTCTATCCATTGGGAACCGAAACCCTCACGGCAGAAGAATTCGACAATATGCGCCGGGCTTCATTTGAACTGGGATTTGCCTTCATCGAAACGCCTCCGCGCCCTGCCCGGGAGACAGCGGACACTGTTTCTGAAAACCCGGACATGCTGAATCTGGAAACCGGAACCCTGACAAGGGAACAGATTATCCAGATGCTCAACACCCTGCCGGTGGACATGACCCTCATTGACGAAACCGACACCGTGGTTTATTTCTCCAACCCCGAAGACCGGCTCTTTTCCCGTTCCAAAGCCGTCATCGGGCGGACGGTTCAAAACTGCCATCCTCCGGAGAGCGTTCATATGGTCAACGAACTGCTGGAGGCGTTCCGAAAGGGGGAAAAGGACAGAGAATCATTCTGGATAACCGTCGGCGGCCGTTTTGTCCTGATTCAATACTTTGCCATGCGTGCCCCGGACGGCAGTTACAGAGGCTGTCTCGAAGTTTCACAGGACGTCACCGGCATCCGCTCCCTCACCGGTGAAAAACGCCTGATTGGCAACTAAAGCCGATCGGAATGTTAAGTTTTGAGTGTTGAATTTTGACAGGGAACAAGAAAGGGGAGCGACACATCCCTTCTGAATCTCATCTTTCCTTCAGTTCAGCATTCGGCCCCCAGCCGGCATTCCGGGAACTGATAAGGAGTATTCGATGGAGAAAGACGTTTCTTCATTTGAAACCCACAATTGTTTCAAATTTAGAGACTGTCCCAATTTTCTTTATTTTCTGGTATTTATGCTTCACTAAATTAGTGTTCGTCCCCGTTTTTCAAACTTCCTGATTTTTTTGTCCACCTGACTTCCAACATCCAGCATCTAACATCCTGAAGTGCCGATTGAATCGGCGCTTCATATTCTCGCTACGCCGAGGAAGATGGCGTGGAGGGTGACGACCAGCACTATGAACAGCTTTCTCGCGGTTTCAGCGCTAAGGCACGGGAAATGGTAGTGAATGGTGTTTTGGGGACAGTCGGTGATGCAGTCCCCGCACAGGGTGCAGGTCAGGGATGGTTTACCTGCTTGAATGTCTTCCAGCGTCAATGCGCTGTAACGGCAGACCTGTGCACAGGCCATGCAGGAGGTACATCCCCCGGTATCAATGCGGATGCGGAAGGGGTTCAGTTTCCCCAGAACATTTGAAAATAACCCAATGGGACAGTAGGCGGTACAGTGAACCATCGTGCCCTTCTTTCGGGAAAATATCAGCATGACGCCGACACCGGCAAGGCCGAAAATGGCGGCCAGTATCGTTGCGGGGAACCAGCCGACACCGAATAGGCGAAGCAGAATCGCCACTGCAATGACAAGAACGGTAATCATCATTCGAACCCGGTCATTGCGGTAGTAGCCCGGCGCTTTTTTAGACCTTGACGCAGCATCGTCCCATGCCCCGATATAACAGAGCTGGGAACACCATGCCGGGCCCACCAGGATAATGGTTCCGAGGAAGAGAAATACCATGAAAAAATCATGGCCCCGGTAGATGGGGCCTGCTGCAATCAGTGCCGGAACCGGCAGATGAAGATTTCCGGTCATCAGGAAAGAATCAAAGCCAAACAATCCCAGTATCAACTGGGTAAAAAACACGATGGTAAACAGGTGCCACACCCGGATTCGCCACTTTGCCTGGGTTTTGTAGTCGTGGATACGGGCAGCCACTATCGCGCCGTAGACAGAAAGAAGGAGGATTTCCAGCCAGCCGAAACCGGGCAGGAAACGGTTGAAAAGAAGCATGTTGAGAGGGACTTTCAACTGTATCATGGAGAGGGCCAGGGCGGTGAGAAAGAACACCCAGGTGGAAATACCGGCTGAAGCCGGATCACCGGGATACCGCTCCCGGGATTTCCGGCGAAGGAGAACCCATGCGGAAAACAGGGTGAACAGCATTACGGCGCCCATGATGGCGAGGAGGCGATGATAGGGAAGACCATACTGAATCCGCGTTAGTGCCAGCCGGTAGCCAGTGGCAGCCCAGACAAGGGAACCCATGACGAGCAGTGTCCCTGAAACGAGCACAGTCCACCTTTTCCTATGGAATAGCAGAAAGGGTATCAGCAGGCAGGCAATTGCCAAACCATTATAATTTATCCGTGAAAAATGCGCCGCCAGCAGCAGAAATGCCAGAATCGGAAATGTCACCATTTTCAAGCCTCCTTCCGGCAGTCAGTATACCCTTTGGTTTTCAAAAAAACTTGACCCCCATCAAAAAAGGACCTAACTGCGCCATGGCGCAATTAGGTGTGATGAGTGAAGGGTTCAGAAAAGATGGGAAAAGCGGGCAATGGCCACTTCCCTGATTTTTCCCTACATGCATTCGCACTATTCTTGCCAATTCTCTTTCTTAACTCAACCTCAGCCTCAACCTTGTCTTTACTTGTCTTTTTCCTCTGTGCGATAAACAGTGTTGTCCGGGTTCGAGAACCAGTCTTCCAGTTCGGAAAGGGAATCCTTTAACCAGTTGAGGAAGGGTTCTGGATCCATTTTCGTGATAAAGGGCCATTTGTTTTTTTCGGTACGCATTTTCCTGAAGTTTCCGCTGAGTTTCCCGGTTGCTACAATATCTACTTTTTTCATCATACCGGCGGCCTGATTCAGTTTTTCCTGACTCCCATGTCGCTCTTCATCCACCTTTTTTACCGGATTGGGCCTTGTTTCCAGGATTCGCAACTTTCCCTGGCAAACTTCAGCAAAGAGAAGTTGATCTGCGTCCCCGAAATGGGTGGGGGAAATGGCCCCGTCTTTCGTGATGGCAATGGCGGCTTTTTTCCACTGGACTTTGTCTGATTTTTTATTTTCCGGCGTCATTCACTCCCCCTTGTTATGAACATATGTTTATTATAAAATGGAAACAGTTATTTTACAAACCAAAGATTTATGGAGGTAAAAGATGGGAACCGGTTGTCCGGCCAGGGATGAGGGACACCCATAAGTCGCAGGAGCCGGACAAATTCAGGATCGTCCTGGTGTTTCTCCAGCAACATTTGTATATTGAATATTTTGGCTAACTGCTACTGTCGTATTTCTCCTTTTTCCTCACGCACATCCGTATTCACACGTATTTCTGACCGTGATTTCCGGTTATAGTGCCAGGGCTTTTATCAGCGAGACGGTGCCCAGTGAAATGAGTAGTGCCAGAAAAAAACTGTAGAGCGTTCCAATGATAATGTATTCTGCCTCTTTGCGATCGGAACCGTTTTTCAATTCGCCAAAGCGCAGGACGGATTTCGCTGTTATGAGAAACCCAACCGCCATCAAGTGCCCGGACAGCGTAAAAAGGAAAATCAGAGCCCTTTCCAACCTTCCGATTAAACGGTCTCCATTTTTCAAGCCGCGTTTCTCAAAATCATTATCACCCGACTTCATCGCACTCAAATATG
>JAADJC010000010.1 GCA_013151025.1 Acidobacteriota bacterium | reverse complement strand
TATCCGGCTTCCACTTCGGCATTCTTTTTTCCGCCGCCTATCTGCTTTTGCTCCTCCTGCCGGTCCGCCCCCGGACCCGAAAATGGACCGCACTGGCGTTGGTCACACTGATGCTTCCCGTCACCGGGTTCTCCTCATCCGGACTCCGGGCCTGGTGGATGATCTTCATCTTCCTCCTGTTTCGAGCCAGAGGCATTGACGTAACCCCACCCGACGCAGTGGGAATCGCCGGCCTGCTTCTCCTCATCTGGAACCCCTGGCAGGTAGCGGATCCCGGCTTTCTGCTGAGCTTTCTCGTGACCGGGGCGATTGTCACCGCCATCTCATCCACCGACAGATGGTGGCAGGCGTGGTTAAAAATTCCCGTGGTAGCTTTTCTCGCGGCATCCCCGGTGCTGTTCCTGTTCTTCCATCGTCTAACCCCGATTTCCATACTGGTCAACTTAGCAATCACCCCGCTTGTGATTGGGATTTTTTACATCTTCTTTCTCACCACTCTGGGCCTTCCCTTTGCTCCCCTGCTGAACACGGCAGTCTCGCTCCTTGGCACTGTGACAGACCGGGTTTCACCCCACACCTTCACCGTCTGGGCGCCGCTGCCACTCATTATGCTGCTCTTTGCCGCCACCGCCGCGGCCCTTCTTCTTCACAACAAACGGCGGGGCTTCGGTATCCTGGCGTCCGTTCTGGCAATAACAATTATCGTCTCCACGACCTGGCGGCCAACCCCGGAATACCTTCGAATCCCCGATACCGGCCAGTCCCAGGCCATCCTGCTTCAAACCCACGGGAAAAACTATCTCTTTGATACCGCCGGGGTTTGGGAAGGCCGTCTCTCCCTGATCCCCTGGCTCCAAAACATCGGAATTCGTAAAATCGATGCCATATTTCTCAGCCACTTTGACAGCGATCATGCCGGAGGCCTGGCTGATGTGGCCGATACCTTTCCTGTGGAAGCGGTATACGCTCCCTACCTCGACGGGGCCTCCTTCACCTTTAACCGGGACTTCTCCGCACTGGCTCGCAACAACATTCCGCTCCATCTGCTATCCCGCGATGCTACGTCGAAGCTCCGGCTTCCAGGCATCCGACTGGCCGTTTTCCATCCCCAAAAGGCTGTCCGGGGAACGGGACGAACCAATGACCGTTCCCTTGTCATCAAAGTGCAGACGTCAGATACCGCCATCCTCTTCCCCGGAGACCTTGACGGTGAAGAACTTGCAAAACTGATCCCCCGCCTCCCCCAAACGGACATCCTGCTGGCACCTCACCACGGCAGCCGCCACGCCGCAATCCCCGGTCTGGAAAAAGCTGTCAGGCCCTCTCTCGTCATCGTCTGCTGCGGCCGCCATAATCGTTTCCATTTCCCCTCTCCTGCCTTCCTCCACCTCTTTCCCGATATCCCCGTCCTCACCACCGCTGATCAGGGCGAAATCACACTGCCAATCGACAGAAAAGACAAGTTTAAGTCTGAGTTTAAGTGAAGATGGGGAATCGGCTATTTTTTTCATTTCTCTCGCTCACTTGCACATGCACTCGCACTCCCAGAAAGGGGACTGGCAAATAACAGCCGCCTTACAGTATTAAATATGCTATTATGATAATATTAAAGTATTACAGACATGGAGCATGATGGCAAAACAGGATAAAATCCCGATATGGTACTGGACTACACATATTGAAGAGTTTTTCCGTGGGAGGTTAATATAATTTTACCAATCCCTGTTATTCTCACCTGCTCAAGTTAAAAACATGCTGATAAAAAGGAGAAACACTGGAACGGGTCAGTGTAACGGATTTCGGAGATTTCGACTTTGCAGAAGTTTCAGGAAATACCGGAAAACTGCCGAAACCCATTGCCATCAACAAGGCCTATCTCCAGGGTTTTCTTACAGCGCAATACAGTGAAACACAAGACTACAACGCTGATTCACCTGCAAATGTGTTGCGGGAAGTAATGGGGTTGCCCAAACAGGGCAAACTGCACACTAAAGTTTCCATGTTTATGAATCACTATCCTCTGAAAGACACACTGCAACTCTTTGGTGCCCTTCCTGGGACAGGGGCTCAATTGCCAAGATAGAACTCAAGAAAAAGCAACGGAAAGGGACGGACACTCATGCAGTACGGCGGTAAGCGCCGCATGATAGATGACGGGTGCTGATTTGCAGATGAAAAAAAACATGAAAAAGGAGGCCGGGAATTATCCCGGCCTCTTTGCAGGCTTAACCTCAGCCCTGGTTTTTACTCAATCTATTCTCCTTACCTGCTGCCGGTGAGGGCTGTCATGAAAGTACGGTCCAAGTCACCGCTGGCTTCCAGCGTGATAATCGGCTGGTCGGAGAAATAGTGGATCGTGTCGCCGGGCTCTATGCTGACTGTATTGAAGTATTCAGCCACCACTGCTTTGAATCGGTGCATAGCGGCGATGAGTTCCTTTTTCTCCCTCTTCACTGTGCCATCGGAACTCACCAGTTGAATGGTGACAGACGCGTCCGTGCCGGTCACATTTGTAATGGCTATACCGGTCCAGTTTCCCTCGCCTGTGAGTACGTCGGGGAGGATGCCCCAGGTGTTGGCCACCGAGGGCAATGTCAGGCCACAAATACCGGCATTATAAGTGCCGTAAATTTCAATGCCGTTGATGGCCTGATTTGACTCAATCGTGCCCCATCGGGCGGTTCCCGCCTCGGATGAGAACAGGTCTGCCATCAGGCCCTTTATTTTGGAATTGGCAGGGATGCTAAGGGTTTCGGTTCCCACCACATTGCCGTTATCATCGTAGAACGTGGCGGTAGCCGTTGCCGGAATGCTGCCGGCGTTGAGCAAGGCGAATCCGGTCCAGAAAATATCCGTTTCTTCCGGCACATGGGGGATGTACAGCATAAAACTGCCCAGTCCAACCAGTTCGGTTGCCGCGCCGTCACTGCCTTCTTTGATGAACATTTCAAAGCCCGACAGGGTGTCTATGTCGCTGAAGGGGTCGGTGGCTTTTGCCATGAGTTTGCCCCACGCGTCAGAAATTTCCACATCGACCGGCAGCAGACTTTCCAAGTCAATAGTCTCAGCGGAAACGGCCGTGTGGGATTCTGTTTGCCCGGCTACGGTTACGTCCAGCATCAGTGGATTGCTGTTTGAGAGGTAGGCGTAGGTGTTCCAGTAGTCCACTTCTTCCGCGATATGCGGGGCATAGAGTGGGCTCTTCAGCCATGTAGAGAGTTCAGCCGTCATGAAAGCAGTACCATTACTGATCTTGGAGAACAGTAAGAGATGCCGGTCCGCAGTGGCTTCAACTGAGTCGTAGTTCAACTCGGTAAAGCTGTCTGTAGACAATAAAGCGGAACCATTTGCGGGTACCATCATGGTGGCGGACGCCAGCACGTATCCGCTTTCGGCCTTTGCGTTCAGGGTAACTGTTGCCGCCTCATTAAATTCATTAACCGCCACAGTTTCCACATTTCCGACATCGTTTTTCAGCATGGATTTCATCTGAATTACAGTGGGAATAGGGATGGACATCGGTTCACCGGTTGCCACATGGATAGCGTTTCCGATTCCGCTATTGTTCAGATCGGCGGTAGCACTTTGCTCTTCTTCATCAATTACGGTAACAGAAACCGAATAGTCTCCCGTCAGCAGGAACCGGTAGGCAAGAGTGTCTGTGGTTGTTAATACAGTGTCGGCCCGTCGCCCTGTAATTTGCCAGAGGTAACGAACAATGTTACCGCCATCCGGGTCATGGGCAATGCAGGTAAAATTCACCGTCAGTGGCGAGTTCCCGGAGCCCGTGTCTGAGGTGAAACTGTCAATCACCGGGGGAACGCTGACCGCGAAGGCGACACTGATGCTGTGATTGGCCGTTACGTTTGTGAAGGTGTAATGATCAACCGCGCCCACCGATGAACCGTCCACAATAACATCAGATACATGGTAGCCGGTATCGGGAGTGAACTGGAATATCCGGGTATCACCATAATTCACACTCACCGTCCCACTGGGACTGATGCTGCCATTGGCACCGGCGCTGGCGGTGATGGGAAAAGTGTTAATGGAGAAAGTGGCGGTCACTGTGCAGTCAGCAGTTATCGCTCCGGTGGTGTAGGTGTAAGTTGTCACACTGTTTGCCGTGTTGCTGTACGGTGCCCCGGAACAACCATCCACCGAGGCCACATGATAGTGAAGATCACTGTTGAAAGTAAAGGAGGCCGTATTTCCATAATCCACCGTTACCGGCGATGGCGTTGTCCCGTCCAGTGATCCGTTGGGGCCGGCTGTAGCCGTCACGGTAAAGGTGTCAATGGAGAAGGTGGCAGTCACTGTACAGTCAGCAGTTATTGCCC
>JAADJC010000018.1 GCA_013151025.1 Acidobacteriota bacterium | reverse complement strand
TTTACCCGTAATATTCTGCAGCAACTACAGCGAAAATCCGGGGGGGAACTTGCAGATGATGCCACAATTGTAACAATAGAAATAAAAAACGACCCATCTATGGAGGAATAATATGATCAGGAAAATACTGATTGCCTTACTCATTTGTGGAGTAATTATTGCCGGTTACTTTACATTAACCAGGGAACGATTCTACAGCACACATTCGAGAAAAGCGCTGGAATATTATCAGGATGGTGTAGACAATATTATGAAATTCTACATGCCGGAGGGGAAGCGGGACATGGAATTGGCGGCAGAGGAAGATCCGGAGTTTCCCTTGCCTCACCTGTTTCTTTTGAGAACCGAGCAGTATTCTATGGACAAGAAAGGCGAATATGCTGAGTGGTACAAGAAACTGGCTGTTCCTTCCCCAAAATGGACGGATTTTGAAAAGGGTTTGATTAAACTGTCAATGGGAAAACCGGACCCGGAAGACCGGGAGAAGATGGCTGCGGAAATCGAAGATTTTCTTCAAAAGTACCCATCCAGAATGGAGGCGTTTTTCCTGCTGATTCCAAAATACAGACAATTTGTTGAGAAGCCGGAGAAAATGATCAGATTTTATGAAACCATGCATCGTCGATATCCCAACAATGCCCAGATACTCAACATGATGGGGTACTTTTACGTAGCATTAGGCCAGCCGGAGAAAGCGAAGGGCATTTTTGAAAAGTATGTATACATTCGGCCGGATGAGGCCAACCCGTATGACAGCTTCGGGGATTTCTACTACAACACCGGTCAATTTGTCAAGGCGGAGGCGTATTATCGAAAGGCATTGGCGCGAAAACCGGATTTTGTCACATCAAAAATTTCCCTTTCCCTGGCGCTGTTGCATATGGGAAAAGTGTCAGCTGCTATCGGACTTCTCGATGAAATAGAGAAAAATAAAACTGCGGGTATCACGGCAAATTCGACTGTTTTTCTTCGCTTTCTCTGCTATGTCTATACCCGGAACATGCCGGAAATGGAGAAGCTTGTGGACAGGTTGCCCGAAATGCACCTTGCAGACTCTGTGCAAAAGAGGATTTCCCTCCAATATTGCCTTCAAACCGAGAATCTGGAATGTGTAAAAGAAATACTCGAAAAAGAGAAACAGGCCGGTTCATCGATGCCTAATTATCACTTCCTGATGAATAAGGCCAATTTCCTTAGAATCACAGAACATCCAAAAGAGTCCATTGCCTTGTTGAAGAAGAACTTTTCTGCACATATCCTGAACAGTTATTTTGACATTCGCTATTATGTGTATTATATTCTTATTGAAGATTACATGAAACTGGGGGAACTTAACGAAGCTGAGAAGCTGGCGAACGCATTACCCTCTGGATATCGGGCGTATTTTTTGATGAGGATTATGGATGCAGCCGGAAAGAAAGACAAAGCCCTTGGTTTTGCAAGGGAGGTCGTCAAGGATTTTCCGGGGGCAGATCAAGAATTTTATGTATTAGCAGAAGCGAGGAAGTATGCAGAACAGGGAGATCGCCGGTAAAATCCTGAAACGGGTAAGGCTGTTTGATGGCCTTTCCGAGAGCCAGTTGTCGCAGGTTGTGGAAATGCTGGAGCCGGTCAAGGCAAAAAAAGACAATGTGATCCTGACAGAGGGGGAGGATGGACTGGATCTCTATGTCATTCTCCGGGGCCAGGTACGAATAAGCAAATACGTTCAGAAAGAAGAAGAAGCCATTGCCATACTCAAGGCCGGGGCATTATTTGGCGAAATGGCGATCCTGGGCCAGACGGTACGATCTGCGTCTGTTATTGCGCATACCGACGTATTGCTGTATCGACTTGACGGCGTGCGGTTCATTAGCTTCCTGGAAGAAGACAGGGATGCAGGTTTTAAGATTATGAAAGAAATGTCAGTTATACTTTCCCGGCGTCTCCATGAATTAAACGAGAGGTATCGCAATATGCTCTCCATTGCTTCAAGCTGGTGAAGCCGGTATATCCGATCCGTGTACTTGCATACACCGTGCTGAATCAAATAAAATAGTTTTTCATACGGCTTTCAATTGTAACTTTATGCCAATTCCATTATCATATGGACGGTTGATGAAAGAGAACCAACATTCAGGAGGAATATAGAATGGCAGAAAACATTGTATATCTTACAGATGAAACATTTAAGACCGAAGTGCTGGGCGGAACGGGAGTCACAGTTGTAGATTTCTGGGCACCCTGGTGTGGCCCGTGCCGCATGATTGGCCCGGTTCTGGAAGAATTGGCAAAGGAATATGACGGAAAACTCAAAGTCGGGAAAGTGAACGTGGACGAGCATCAGGACGCAGCCCGTCAGTATGGCATTGCCAGTATCCCGACTCTGCTCCTCTTCAAAGACGGACAGCTTGTGGACCGGGCAATCGGCGCTATGCCGAAGCCCCATCTGGAACAGTTCATTAAGGGCGCATTGGAAGACTGAGTCCCAGTCTCTTCCGGGAGGTTTGCAGTATGCCCATTTATGAATACCATTGCAACGACTGTAACACCGACTTTGAACAACTGGTGTTCAGCAGCTCTCAAGCGGATTGTGTCCCGTGCACAAAGTGCGGCAGCACCAATGTAGAGCGCAAAGTGTCATCCATCGCGTCTGCCGGGTCTTCAGCCGCTGCCTCTGCCGGTGCATCGTACAGCAGCTGCGGTTCCAGTGGATTCAGCTGAGCTTGAAATTCGGCAGGCGGTGCCTGCTCAAGACAGAAACAAAAACCCCGCCAATCGGCGGGTTTTTTTGTATTTACGGAGTTAATTGAGAAAAATCAGGTTCCCTGCGCGTAATCATTGATATAGGCAATCTGTTCGTCCGTCAATTTATCAATGGAAAATCCCATCGTTTCCAACTTGATTTTGGCAATTTTCTGATCCTGTTCCACCGGCAGCAGATGAACGATGCGTTCCAAATCTTTTCCTTCCTTTGCCAAACGGATCATGGCGAGGAACTGATTTGCAAAACTCATATCCATAACTTCGGAAGGATGTCCCTCTGCCGCAGCAAGATTCACAAGGCGGCCTTTTGCGAGGAGAAAAATCCGTCGGCCGTCATTCATTACATACTCTTCATTGTTCATTCTGATTTCCGACTTTGACTTTGCGATTTCCTCCAGTTCCGGAATATTGATTTCGCAGTCATAATGGCCGGTATTGCAAACAATCGCGCCGTCTTTCATCGCTTCAAAATGGCGCTTCACAATAATATCCTTTACCCCGGTTGCCGTGACAAAGATATCACCCAATGGAGCGGCCTCGTCCATTGTCATTACCCGTATACCCTCAAGTGTGGCTTTCAGTGCCGCCGTCGGTTTAACTTCCGTCACGATAACATTGGCGCCAAGGCCTTTTGCCCGCATGGCAACGCCCTTTCCGCAGTGGCCGTAACCGGCAATCACAACTGTCTTCCCTGCAATCAGGACACTGGTGGCGCGAAGAATGCCATCGAGAGTGGATTGCCCGGTACCGTACACATTGTCGAAGTCCCACTTGGTTTCGGCGTCGTTTACGGCGAAAACCGGGTAGAGCAGTTTCCCAGCGTTCCCCATGGCACGCAGCCGGTGAACGCCTGTGGTGGTCTCCTCTGTTCCGCCGATTACGGACTCTGCCTTTTCCGGGTGCTTGTTGTGAATGGTGAAAATCAAGTCGGCACCGTCATCCAATGTCAGGTTCGGGTTGGTTTCCAGTGTTTTGTCAATGCACCAGTAAAATTCTTCCGTGTTCATGCCGTGCCAGGCATAAATGGAAGTACCGTTTGCGGCCAGAGCCGCTGCCACGTCATCCTGGGTGGACAATGGGTTGCAGCCGGACCAGGACACATCCGCACCGGCCGCCCGAAGGGTTTCCACCAATACAGCCGTTTCCTTCGTCACGTGGAGACAACCGGCGATTCGATAGCCTTTCAGCGGCTGGGTTTTACTGTATTTTTCTTTCAGTGTCATCATTACCGGCATCCGGGACTCTGCCCAGTGAATCTTTAGCCGCCCCTGTTCACTGAGGTTCAAATCCGCAACTTTGTAAGTCATATATCCTCCAATTCAGTTGATTGTCTTTTGCTCGAAGCACCCGGAATTTTCCCGGATACCGAAAAAGCGCCTTATTGTATCAGATTTGTTGGCGAAGAGCGACTTGCGCCGGATGTTAGATGATGGATGAAAGACAAAAATGAGAATAACGGCTCAGCTTATGGATTCTACGTCATTAAACATTCAAGATTTATTATTTGATATTCGGAGCGGTGTGCTGCAGTCAAATCCCTTGATTATTCTTATCCCTACTCCTGCTCCTATCCTGATTTTTGTTGACACATTGGGGCGGAGTCTGGTATTTTCTCTGGCAGTGGAG
>JAADJC010000142.1 GCA_013151025.1 Acidobacteriota bacterium | reverse complement strand
TGGGCAGCGGAGCTTGCTACCCTGTTTGAAGTTGCCCACAATATTGAGACTCTGAAGGGGCTTCGGCTTCGATTTTCCATGCCGGCCGCCCT
The DNA here is from genome assembly GCA_013151025.1 of Acidobacteriota bacterium. Taxonomy (GTDB): domain Bacteria; phylum Acidobacteriota; class Holophagae; order Thermotomaculales; family Thermotomaculaceae; genus UM-FILTER-49-7. Next base: position 4,333 of record JAADJC010000142.1, on the reverse strand, counting down.
TTGTTCCTATTGCCTCGGGGAAACCCGTATCGGGGAGAGTTACCAGATGGGCAATGTACGGCGGATGGATATCGCGGACGACACCGGGGGGACAAAATGAAGCGTACGGATTTTTTGCAGGTGCCGGTTTCTGTTTTATTGAAGGAACAGCCGTTTGTGTCGGATTTTTTTGAGGCGCAGGGAATTTTGCCGGGGGAATCGGATACCCGGACGGTGGAGAAGCTGATTCTGGATTTGCCGGATGATAAGCTGGAGGATCTGGGAATTGACCGGAAACAGCTGTCGGGCGATTTTGTTTCTTTTATGGAAGGGATGGCGGTGTTGGCAGAGGATGACGGAATCAGGGTCCGTTCCCTGACTGTTCTCGGGGGCCATGATAAATCAGGAAAACCGGAAAACGCGGAGCTTGTGTTGAAGCCCGGAGATGTGGTGAGCATTGTGGGCCCCACCGGTTCGGGAAAGAGCCGGTTACTGGCGGATATTGAGTGGATGGCGGATAACGACACGCCTACCGGCCGGAAGATTCTGATTAACGGTAAGATACCGGATAAGAACTGGCGGTTTTCGCCGGAGCATAAACTGGTGGCGCAGTTGTCGCAGAATATGAATTTTGTGATGGACCTTTCCGCAAGGGAGTTTATCACGATGCACGCGGAAAGCCGGTTTATTCAAAATCCCAATGAGACGGTCAATCTGATTTTGGAAGAGGCAAATAAGCTTGCCGGGGAAAGTTTTGAACCGGACGCCCCCATTACATCCCTTTCCGGGGGGCAGTCCCGGGCGCTGATGATTGCGGATACCGCTTTTCTCAGCCGTTCTCCCATTGTGCTGATTGACGAGATTGAAAATGCCGGAATTGACCGGAAAAAAGCACTGGAACTTCTGATCCGGGAAGAAAAAATTGTTCTGATGGCGACTCACGACCTGATTCTGGCATTGATGGCGGACCGCAGGGTTGTGATTCAAAACGGGGGCATTGCAGCGGTATTGGAAACCAGTGAGCCGGAACGTGCAAATCTGGACGTTCTTGAAAGAATGGACAGAAAATTACTTGAACTTAGAAACAGGCTTCGGACCGGTGACCGGATTGAAGAGATTGAACAGGAGGAACTTCATGCATGACGGATGCAGCGCCAGTTTTGATGACGGCGCACAGGTTTTGAATAAAGTAAGGGCAATGGGGTTCAGTTTTCAGCCCATGCCCATGCCGTTGGAAATTGAATGCGGCGGCTGCGGCACAAAGTTTGAAATGACGACTTTTGAGTTTACCTGCCCCAACTGCGGGATGATCCACGCGGTGACACCCTGCCACGCATTTGACCCTTCAAATGTCAGTGCCAGTGGAATAAAGGCTTAGAAGACAAGTCTGAGTCTGAGTCTGAGTCTGAGTGCAAAAGGGACGCAGAAGGGAAGGGGTATGGGCCATTGAAAAACTTTATTCGTGGTTGGAGATGTGTTGTACAACCAGGTCAATGTGCTTTTCAGCAAGAGCCCTGCTGGATTCGCATATTTTTCTGTATTGCAATGACCTGGTGGCCCGGTTTTCCCACAGTTCATGCCACTTGGCAATGAGTCTGTCCGGTGTGGCGGACTCCACTATCACGACATCATCTCCAAGACTCACTTCTTCCATAAAACGACGGGTTTTGTGCCCATAGGAGATGCCCAGAACCGGGGTGCCTGACTGCACTGACAGCAACATAGAGTGATAGCGAACACCGACAAAAGCATCGCAGGCGGCAATTCCCTCCCTCAGGGACGCCAGTGTATCCCATTGGTGAATTTTCACAGGTACTTCCTTTAATTCCGCCCTGGATTGGAGATGATCCAGAGCCACTCCATCATGAAACGCGCTGGACCGATAGAAAGGGATAAACAACAGCTCTGCCCCCAATTCCCGATGAATGGCCGCAAGGAGGGAAGCCAGTGAATGATAAAAGTTTTCAGCCACATCCGAAGGAAAAACAGTTGGCAGAAATATGCGGCAGCTGAATCCGATCAGCGGCTTGCCGGGATGTTCCGGTGATATTGTATCGGGAGATTGCCAGTGGTGACAGAACGTGATGTCTCTTAAGCTGAATACCTTTGACGCCGAAATCCCCAGTTCCCGGATCCGCTGTGCACCGCCCTCATCCCGTGTGCTTACGAAAGCCGCTTTGCGGGCGGTCAATTTCAGCATCCTCCGGCAGAATCGACTCTTAATTTTGTAAAAGCCGATTCCGAAATAAGCATAGGGCGTTCGGGTGAACCATGCCAGCACAGCTCTGCTGATGAAGAACAATACCCGCATTCGCCGGGTCACGTCCTGGAGCTGGTTGCCCGGACCGATCAGAAGAAAATTGGCCTTCGCCGTTTCACGAATATTCTGCCAGAACCAGTGGACAGACCGATACCATGGGGCGCCGGGTTCACGGATTCCATGTCGTCCCGAATACAGCAGTGTGATGTGATTATTCCAAAGGCCCTCCCGTTCCAGAAGTCGGCGGGTTTCTGCTCTGTCACAGGTCAGAATTATAAGATGAACATCAGGGATGCGATTCAGGAATTGCTTCACCTGAACAGCCAGCAAGTAATCATCGCCTGCATTGTGCTCTGCATAGGTACCAAACAGAATAATGCGGGGTTTGGCAGTTCGCGGCTGTTTTATCTGGCTTCGCTTCATGTGCCCAATAATACTTTGTTGTTGCTGAACAGTCAATTGCGAAACGCGGCCCCTCAAGCGTTTATCTTTCCGGATATCAGGGCCTCAGTTTCCAATGAACCGCACATTAATTCTTGTCCGTAATACGTATTCCTGCTATACTTTTTGAGATGAAAAGGAAAGGCATAATACATGATCACTTCCTATGAGGGGCGTAATATACGTTTGCCGGATTTCCTGATTCCAGGTGCCGCCAGATCGGGAACCACCGCACTGTATGAACATCTTCGGAAGCATCCGGATCTGTTTATGCCGGACGAAAAGGAACCGATGTTTTTCTCTATCTGCAATATCGGTAAACGAAAGGGATGGCAGGTTGGGAAACTGGTTGAGGACTGGACAATTCCGGACTTCAACGAGTATTTAGAACTCTTTGAGAAGGCGAAGGAACATCAGAAATGTGGGGAATCTTCGGTCTGGTATCTCTACGACCATGATGTGGTTATCCAGAATATCCGAAAATTCTATGGTGAGAAAGCGGCTGATCTTAAAATAATCATCCTGCTGAGAAACCCGGTTCACCGGGCATGGTCCCATTACGTGTTGAAATGTTCTCGCATGAAGGAACCTCTTTCTTTCGAAGAAGCTGTTCAACCGAACGTGATTCGACAACGCATGGAAAAGGGACTTTCTTATTCATATGATTATATCGGGTTTGGTATGTATACGGAACAGATTCGCGCGTGGCGGAAGGCGTTTCCCAATATCCGCATATGGATTCATGAAGAATTTTTTTCCAATATTCCGGTTTTCATGGAAGAATTGGCGGAGTTCCTTGAAATTCTCATGCATCCGTCCCTCCTGATCCGTCGTCGTGTCAATCCGTCCGGGATCCATCGAAATCGTCTCGCCAGATTAGGGGCAAGTTCATTAATGGGGCCCAGTTTGTGGAAATCTATCTTGAAACCTCTTTTCCCCAGGCGTTTCCGTTATAGAATGAAAATGGACACATTGAGACGGCTTACCCGGCCGGAACCTATGCCTGAACCTGTACACAGGAAGCTGACGGAAATTTATGCAACAGAAATCAACCAGCTTGAAGTCCTGCTGGGTCGTTCGCTGGACATCTGGCGGGATGCAGCATATCAACCAACAGGCAGGTCCTGAATGAAAGTTTGTCTGGTCTGCTCCACCGGCGGTCATTTGCTGGAATTGTTTCGGATGCGGCCGGCCTGGCAGGAGATTGAACACTTCTGGGTAACCTTTGATGGCCCAGATTCCCGGTGTCTTCTGAAGGCTGAACAGGTCATTTTCGGCTATCATCCCACCAATCGAAACATTTGGAATCTGATTCGCAATACGGGCGTCGCAATTCGCACGCTCTGGCGGGAAAGGCCGGATATGATTGTGACCACCGGCGCAGGGATTGCGCTTCCATTTGCGTATGTCGGCTGGCTCATGGGAATTCCTGCCATTTACGTGGAATCCTATACCCGAATTACAGCGTTTTCTCTTACCGGAAAACTGGTCTACCCCATTGCGAAACGTGTGTTGGTTCAATGGCCGGAACTGGCGGAACGCTACCGGAAGGCTGAGTACGGGGGACAGGTTATATGAAAGTATTCGTTACTGTCGGCCTTGAACGGAAGCCATACAATCGGTTATTACATGCTGTGGATGAGGCTGCCGGGA
>JAADJC010000060.1 GCA_013151025.1 Acidobacteriota bacterium | reverse complement strand
AGACAGGAGAAAATAACCCATGAGTTCACAGGCAAAAATTTCGCCGGCATGCCCCAGGAAACAACCGGCAGGTAAACTCTCTTTCCTGGATCGCTTCCTGACACTGTGGATCTTCCTTGCCATGGCCGCCGGTATCGGCCTCGGATATCTTGTGCCGGGAACGGAGTCGTTCATCCATCGCTTTCAGGTGGGTACCACCAATATTCCCATCGCCATAGGATTGATTCTGATGATGTACCCGCCACTGGCAAAGGTCCGCTATGAAGAGCTGGGGGATGTGTTCCGTAATTGGAAGATTCTTGGCATCTCGCTGATCCAGAACTGGATTGTCGGCCCTATACTTATGTTTATCCTCGCTATCGTGTTTCTGAAGGGCTATCCTCATTACATGGTCGGTCTCATCATGATCGGCCTTGCCCGGTGCATTGCCATGGTAATTGTGTGGAACGAGCTGGCAGACGGAGACACGGAGTATTGTGCCGGCCTGGTGGCATTCAACTCGATTTTCCAGGTGCTGTTCTACAGTGTATTCGCATGGATATTTATCACTGTTCTGCCACCGGTCTTCGGGTTGAAAGGCAGTATTGTAGCGGTATCCATTTCTCAAATCGCCAAATCCGTGTTCATTTACCTCGGCATTCCATTCATTGCCGGCGCCCTCACCCGGCTGGTGCTGGTAAAAGCAAAGGACAAGGACTGGTATCATGAGAAATTCATTCCGGTAATCAGCCCCATTACCCTTATCGCCCTGCTGTTCACCATCATTGTCATGTTTTCACTGAAGGGAAAGCTCATCGTGACCATTCCGCTGGATGTGGTCCGAATCGCCATTCCCCTTTGCATCTATTTTGTACTGATGTTCCTGGTGAGTTTCTGGATGGCGAAAAAGGCAGGTGCCGATTACAGCAAAAGCGCCACATTGTCATTTACCGCCGCCAGCAACAACTTTGAACTGGCAATCGCAGTGGCAATCGCCGTTTTCGGTATAAATTCCGGTGAGGCCTTCGCCGCCGTCATCGGGCCGCTGGTGGAAGTGCCGGTACTGATTTCACTGGTCAATGTGGCATTGTGGATAAAGAAACACTACTACCGTAAATCCGAAAAAGTCTTGTAAGCGAAATACGATACAGGGTACAGGAGGAATCCGGAAAATCGCCAATTATTCGCCCGTCATCTGCAAGACACCGTTATTTCATAGAAACGCGGTTATGTTACAATACTGGTGAAAGTAAGTCGGAGCACCAATTGGGAATGACGGCAACCGCCTCCGTCAACATCCGCATTCAGCGGCTTGCCAATTTGTATGGAGGAATGATTTCATGCTGAGAAAAGTTTTCTTGCTCATTCTCCTTTGCGGTTCATTGCCGGTTTACGCGGAGGGACAGAATTGGAGCAAAAACAGCATCACCTTGAAGCAGCCCAACGGATTTTCCTTTCACCTTGTCAGTGAAGTGAAGTATCGCTCGTGGGACTGGAAGGATGGCGTTTTCAAGAAAAACTGGGTCTTCGGCGTGGGGAAAAAGCTGGGAAACGGTTTTTCAATTTCATTGAATTATAAAGAGGAATTGACACGAAAATCCAACGGGAATGACATTGTCGAACGGCGGCCCTTTGTGGATGTTGGCTGGAAACAGGCACTGAAACAGCGGATGGCCTTTGACTTCCGCCTGCGAACCGAAGCCAATCAGTACATCCAGCCGACTAAAAAAGATCACTACTCTTTTCGCTTCCGCTTCCGACTGACCGGGAAAACCGAAGTGCTTAGCATTCATCTGGAACCCTACATTGCAATTGAACCCTTTTATGACACCCTCAGCGATTCGTTCCGCAAATATCGGTTTTACACCGGTGCCATGGTTCCCCTGCATCCCCACGTGAAACTTCGGGTTGGCTACATTCGGCAGGATACCCGGGGTACAGCACCGGATCACATCTTCAATACCGGCTTGTCATTCACGTTCTGACCTTCGCCGTTTGCCGGGGAAACCGAAACCCCATCCGTTATGATAAAATGATGAAAATAGTTCTGGAGGAAGATTTGAAGGCAATTCGGCTCCTTTTAATTTCCACATTTCTCTGCATCAGCTCCTTTTCGCTTCCCGCCGCCCCGCAATCAACCGGCCACAAACGGCTTCGTGTCGGCCTGGTTTTAAGCGGCGGTGGTGCCCGTGGCGCTGCCCACATCGGCGTACTGAAGGTATTGGAAGAACTGCATATCCCGATAGATGCCATAGTCGGCACTTCCGGCGGGGCACTGGCAGGGGGATTGTATGCCAGTGGCATGAGCCCGGATGAGATTCAACACCTGCTTTTGAGTACAGACTGGGAAAAGATGTTTCAGGATTCCCCCGACCGGAACAATCTTTCCTGGCGCAGAAAACAGGACAATGGTAAGTATCTCCCCAATCTGGAGCTTGGACTGAAAGATTGGAAATTCATGATGCCCACCGGACTCAGTGCCGGGAGAAAAATCAGTTTCCTCCTCCACCGGGCACTCCTGAGAACCGGCGGTATCCGCAACTTCAACCGCCTCCCCATCCCTTTTCGCGCCGTGGCCACCGACCTCACAACCGGAAACATGATTGTCCTGTCCCATGGCGACCTGGCCAATGCCCTTCGCGCCAGCATGTCTGTGCCGGGAGCCATTGCCCCATACGAACTGGATGGCCGTCTGCTTGTGGACGGGGGACTGGTTCGCAACCTCCCGGTGGATGTTATGAAGGAGCAGATGCACGTGGATGTCATTATTGCCGTCAACGTGGCAAAAGGACTGTTCCCGAAAAAACGCCTCAACTCGGCATTGGCAGTCTCTCAGCAAATGATTACCATTATGCTGTTGAAAGACGAAAACACTCAACTTGCCCTCTTGAAAGACAGCGATATTTACATCAAACCGGAGCTGGGCGACATGGCAGCGTCCGATTTTGCCCATATGGGACAGGCAATCGAACCGGGAAAATGCGCCACCCTTTCCCATCGCGCCGATCTGCAGCGACTCTCCATTCCTGAGAAACAGTATGCATTGCTTCTTGGCCATCTTCGCAAAGCCCCGCTGAGCCGCCAGGTGGTGGACTTTGTTAATGTCTCGGACAAGTCTAAACTGGCCCCCAACATTCTCCTCAGCAGAATAAAAACAAAAACCGGTGAACCATTGAACCTCACAACTCTCCAGCGGGACCTGGACCGCATATACCAGATTGGCGCTTTCGAATCTGTCAGCTTTGAATGGGTCAATATCGAAAACAGGAATGGCCTCCTGATCCACACAAAAGCAAAGCCGTGGGGCACCCAGTTCCTGCAGGTCGGGTTGAAACTATCTGATGACCTTCAGGGAGACAGTCGCTTTGACATTCTCCTCTCCCACACAATGACAGAAGTTAATCGCCTGGGTGGTGAATGGAAGAATGAAATTCAGATGGGCAGAACGCGCAGACTCAGAACAGAGTTTTTTCAACCTCTGGATGCCGCAGGAAAATGGGCAACTCTCCCGTTCATGGAGTACAGCAGCAAGATACTTGATATATACGGAGCCCATGCCGGATGGCTTGAATATGACGTTAGAATGTTCAAAACCGGAATATTAGGTGGGCGTCAGTTTGGCAATTGGGGTGCGGCCATGGTCGGGGTCACAAAAAGCTGGGGAAGTGCTACCCCGTTTTCTGTATTTCAAAACGACACTGGTCAAGAAAACAATGACATACACATTGCAGGCTATCTCTTCCGATTCGACTATGACCAGTTGGATGATCCCTATTTCCCCCTTCACGGGGGTGCCGGGCATATCCATCTCTTTCGGAGTTCCCTGTCAATGGGCGCCGACTTCTCGTACGACAAAGTAGATCTGAGGTTTGAAAAAGTTACTTCATTCGGCCCCAACACCATCATTTTCACAGGGGAATACGGCGACAGCTTCGGAACCACCCTACCTTTTTACGACAACTTCCGTCTCGGTGGGATCTTTCACCTTACCGGTTTCCAGCCGGGGCGCCTCACCGGAGACAGTAAGGCTTTCGTCAGTACGGTATACTACCGAAATCTGCCAATATACGCCTTCGGTTTTAAGTTTTACGCCGGAGGCTCATTGGAAGCGGGAAGCACCTGGATGAATACCGGCAGCTTTACTACAAACAATCTCAGCTATTCCGGCTCCCTGTTCGTCGGTTCCCGCACCCTCATCGGGGCCGTCTATATTGGTTACGGCCGTGCAGACGACGGCAGCGACCTCTTCTTCCTTACCCTGGGTCAGATATTCTGATGTGCGGCAAAGCTGTGCCGTGATTCGTGACCTGTAACTTGTGATTAGCAACATCAGGGACGTGGGAGTTTGTTCTTTTTCCCGGATTCACTTATTTTCTCCCCTTTTGTAGTGTTTTTGTGTAAAATTCCCTTCTCTTTCTGAATCTTATCTCCACTTGACCTCGACCTGTCCTTCACTAAAAGCGCTGCACCATGCACCGTAATCCGTACTTTCACTGCCTGAAGAAAAAAAATCAGCGACGGCCATGCCGCATTCTTCGATAAAAGAATGAGTGGCGGTCCCGCCCCCCGCCCCCTTTGTTTTTTCGGGAAAGCCAAGTCGGTACCCCATTTTCCATACGAATTGAAATAATCCTGCCATTTATGGTAATTAACCGGGAAAGAACGATTTCCTGTTTTCCGGTTTTAACAAACGAACCGGTTACCCGGACCCGGCTGCCGGCTTTCGGCTTCTTTTTATAAAGAGAGGCCAGTCCACCGTCCACCAAGAGCGCCGGAATATTCCCATCAGGGGCGATTACAAACAGCAGATTCGGCTTTTTCCCGTACCAGTATTGTTCCTCCACTTTAAGGATCTTTCCGGAAAAGCTGCGAACTGTATCCGGGTTGTATTTGAGAATCCTGTCTGCCGCAATCCCCTGGAAACAGACGATAGCCAGAAGACAAAGCAATATATTTCTCATGGTTTTCGATCTCCTTTCCCCGGAATTCTGTATTTTTCCATTTTATAACGAAGATTCCGCTCGCTGATTCCCAGAACCCGGGCTGCGTGGAGCTGAATACCACTGCTCTCCTCAAGCGCCTGCATTATCATACGTTTTTCCAGATTCCTTACTGCTTCCGGCAGGGTACCTGAGAAATCCTCATCTCCCGCAGAATCCGCCGCCGCCCCCTCCAGTTCAATGTTTTCGATGGTATCTCCCCTTGCCAGAACGACTGCCCGTTGAATGATGTTGTTCAATTCACGGATATTTCCAGGATAATTGTACTGCAGAAGCTTTCGATATGCCGCAGAAGAAAAACCCTGAACGGAAATCCCGTACTGGCGTGCCCATGACTCAAGGAAATGCTCAATCAAGCCGGGTAAGTCCTCTTTTCTTTCCCGAAGCGGGGGGAGGCTGAGGGTTATAACATTTATCCGGTAAAACAGGTCCTCACGGAATCTCCCGGCCTCCATAGCCTCTTCGAGATTCCGGTTCGTCGCGCAGATCAGGCGAAAATCTACCGGCACACGTTTATTCCCACCCACCCGCTCGATTTCTTTTTCCTGAAGAACGCGCAGCAACTTCACCTGCACTTCCATCGGAATATCTCCGATTTCGTCCAGAAACAGGCTTCCCCCGGAAGCTGTTTCAAAACGTCCGGTTCGAACAGACACAGCTCCGGTAAATGCCCCTTTCTCATGTCCGAACAATTCACTCTCCAGGACGCCTGCGTTCAGTGAAGCGCAATTCACCGGCACAAACGGTTTTCGCTGTCTCGGGCTCAGAGAATGAATTGTCCGTGCCAGCAATTCCTTTCCTGTCCCGCTCTCTCCCAAAATCAAAACCGGTACATTTGTGCGGGCGGCCCTTGCCGCAGTATTGAGAATGCCGTTCATTTTCGGGCTGCGCGTAATCATCGTCTCACCGGTACTATGCGTCAGCACTTCCTCACGAAGGTTGCGATTCTCCTCCATGATTATTTTCCGGTCCAGCTCTTTCTTCAACCGTATAGCCAGTTCTGCGAGATTAACCGGCTTTGTCAGATAGTCACTTGCCCCGGACTTCAAAACATCAACCGCATCCGATACGTTGCTGAATGCGGTGATCATTAAAAACGGAATCAGGGGATCCCTTTCCCTGAGCTGTTTCAAAAAATCAAGCCCGGACATCCCATTCATCTTCATATCAGAAATAATCAGGTCTGCCGACTCATTTTCCAGTTGTCTGAGAGCCTGCTCGGCACTTTCAGCCTGATCCACAGTATATCCCTCCGATTCAAGGAAACGGGACAATACGGATCGCTGGGCCGCCTCATCGTCCACAACCAGTATTCGAAAACTCATGATTCCCCCTCCAGAGGCAACAGAATAGAAAATCGTGTCCCAATGCCGGGTTCGGATTCCACCCGAACAAAACCGCCATGGGCCGAAACAATCCGCTGCACGTACGCCAGCCCCAAGCCTGTCCCCTTCTGCTTTGTCGTATAATACAGGTCAAACACCCGTTCTACCTGTTCCGGTTCCATACCACATCCATCGTCTTGAAGAGAAATCTCCGCAAACCTGCCGGTTTTTGTCCCTCGAATTTCAATGGAACTGGCATCCGCATCCAGGGAATTCTCCAGCAGATTGACAAAAACGCCTTTCAGCCGGTCCCTGTCATAAGACAGGGTAATCAATTTATCAATTTTAACATTAAGTTTAACATTGGCCGATTCCATTCTGGGCCGATACAGCTCTGCCAATTGAAGAAGCAGGGGAGAAAGGGCCGCCACCTCAGGATGAATCTCCGGATCTTTCGACACCCTCATAAATTTCTCAATGAAATCGTTCAGGCGCCGGACTTCTTCTTCCGCAACCCGCAACAGATCCTTTTCAGTTTTCCCCATCGAAGCTGCATTTTTTACCTGCTGAAAAATCATGGAGATTGTGTTCAGAGGGTTTCGGATTTCGTGGGCAAATGCGGAAGCCAGTTTCCCGGTTGAAAACAGCCGTTCTTCCCTGGCACGGCTCTCCTCGGCTGCATCTTCCAATGTCACATCCCGTATGATAAAAATATCCGTATCGTCCACGGGATTTCGCAGCACAAGAAACACCCGATGGCCCCGGTTCAGACGGGACAGTCCCACCGGGGCATCGCAAATAACCACGCACGGGTTTTCCCCAAGCAGTTTCCCAACACTTGCGTTCCCTGTCCAGCTTCCATCGTTGTGGCGAATCAGGACACCGTCCTGAATCCGCTCCAGAATCGCCTGGTACTTCCGGGCCTCACGGTTCAATCGGCGATTTCGATGCCAGGCAATAACAAACAAAAGGTCCAGTACACCGATCATACCCAGAGTAATCAGTGTCAGCCACAGCGTTGTGCTGTCCAGCAGCTGGACATAGTCCAGGGAAAGACCGACCCGGATCACCCCCTGAAACACATTATCCACATATACCGGCCAGACCGCCTCCAACACTTCATTTCCTTTCAGAGAAATTGTCCGTACAAAAGGACTGTTTGTGTAAACAGCCTCCATAATTTCCGAATCATTTCTTACCTTGGAAAGAGATACTCCGGATTCTTTTCCGGAAGAATCGTACAGAACCTTTTCCATATCCTCAAATCGCACAAATTCCAGCCCCTCATATCCGCTGACATGTGTCAGAACATGGGTAAACGTCGTTTTTTCAAAAATCCGATGAAGGGCATTCCCATCCATGATCAGGACAAGGGCCCCGCCTTGAGGCAAATGCCTGACCAGTCCAAAACGATATCCTGTTTTACGATAGTTTTCCCGAAGCCCAATCACATACTGTGGCAAAAGCCCCCGGCACACTTTCAGGACTTCCGGATCTGCCTGGCGGCCGAACCCTCCCCGCGAGCTCCATACGAGCCTTCCTTTGCTGTCCAGCACCACCAATTTCCACAACTGGAACCGCTTCATTGCTGAAGTTGCGATACCCGGATTGGAGCAAATCTGTTTTAACTGCTCCATTACGACAGAAGCTGAGATTTCCAGCTGTACCGTCAACTGTTTCTTCAACTGAGCCTGGGTCCGGGACGCCGTTTCCAGATTGTGGCTCAACCCCTCAAGAAAGAGAAACGCGTCTTCACTCCTCAGTGACAGAAACGCCTTTCGCTGAGCAGACTGCCGATATCCAACAAATGCAAGAAGCCCAATATTGACAGCAACAATTGAAAAAATGAGGATCTTCAGCTTTGTCTTATCCGGCATGCAGTTTCTATTCCTCCGCTCTTTTAAGTTTCGGGTCGGATTGGGGCGGCCTGGAAAACAGCTCAATCAAAGCTGCAGGAGATGTGTTCAGTTTTTTAGCAATATCTCCAATCATTTCCGTATCAACTGCCCTGTAGCCATTTATCGCAAGACGGTTAATGAACCGCCTCACCGGTATTCCTGTACGGTTGCTGTACGCTGACAGAGACAGTTTTCCCATGGGCAGGTCTGAAGTGCCCGGTTCCGGTTCCACTTTCACGCCTTCCGAAGAATGAGGTGCGCGGGCAAATATTTCGGCCAGTGCCATCGGTGCCATCTTGAGCTTCTTCCCAATATCCGCAATTGTCTCTGTCTCTTTCGCCGGATAGCCCAATGAAGCCAGTTTTTTCATCATTTGCTCCAGTGGAATCCCGGCAGCTTTACTATAAGCTTTCAATGTCAGCTTTTCAGCATGTGGAATTACCGGTTTATTCTCAGCCGCCTCCCATGCATTGGATGCCATTTCTCCGAGGTCTGAAACATAGGACAAAGGCGGAACATCCAGCATAGCCAACGCACCGATCAAAACCACCGTCAACAACGCCGTCGCTGATTCCCGCCTCCAGCGAAGCATTGAAGATGTTTTCCCCTTCAAATAATGAATAAATGGTTTCCAGTTGTAAACAAGGTGCCAGATTCCGATTGCCACAAACAGAAAGCTGAGAATCGTGTGAATCTCAATCCATTGCTCTTTCGTTCCCCCGAGAAATCGCCAGTTTACCCAATGCGCTACCCGGCCCGGAGGTGCGATATACAATACAATGCCCGAAACCAGCAGAACCAGCCCGGAAAACCCAAGAAAAGTGGATACATATGCCCGTAAATGAAATCCCGATTTCTTTCTCATTCTTTTTAACTCCATTTCCTGTTATCGGCCAGTATAGCATGAAGCTCACCTGCTATATTACTAGCTCCCCGCATTATCAAGCAAGAACAATGCCATTCCGGTCTGCACTGCGACCACCCGGTGATTATACAGGCCAGTGGTAATTTAATTCCACCTGCAACAGGTCATTACCGGGCCAACTCGTCAAAACTGACGAGCAACGGGAAGGGGTTTCGTCAGTTCTGACGAAAATAACCTTTTTTTTCAATGAAATAGCTGGCATGAAGCTTGCATTTAACCATTCTGCCGGAAAAAATTTTGAAGGAGGACTCAAATGAAAAAAACACTTTTAATCAGCTCAATGCTTTTACTGACATTGGGGACAACATCGCTGATGGCTGGCGGACATGGGCGGGGAAAAAACAGAAACAACCGCACATGCACAAATACAACATCCGCGAAAGCGGGATCAAGAGCTGTCAACGGACAGGGGCAGAGGCTCAGAGACGGTTCCGGTGCAGGTTCCCAGAACCAGTACAAAGGAACAAACGGGAAAAAAGGACAGAACAGCGGTCAGGGACAGAGGCTCAGAGACGGCTCCGGTGCCGGTTCCCAGAACCAGTATAAAGGAACGAACGGGAAAAAAGGACAAAACAACGGACAAGGGCAGGGACAAAAACTCAGAGACGGCTCTTGCACCACAACTTCAACATCCGATAAATAACCTTGAGTCAAAAAACAGGCAGGAGAGAAACAATGAAAAAAGTGATTTTAGCACTCGCAATGCTGGTACTTGTCAGCGGATCTGTACTGGCACAGCACGGAAATCGGGGCAACGGGATGGGGCAGGCATTGAATTATGACGTGACCGCCGAGGCCACCTATGCTGCAACCGTAATCGGGCAGGACACAACATATCCGGCCCGCACAATTATTCAGTTGTCGGACGAACGTCAACTGGCTATGATAACCGCTCCACAATGGTATCTTTCCCGGCAAAACATCTCTTTCGATGCCGGAGAGTCCATTTCTGTGATTGGCGTGATAACAACACTTGCTGATGGTTCCGAAGGGATTATAGCAAGGGAAGTCGTCACGGGAGACAGCACATACGATTTCAGAACCACAGCAGGGCTCCCGCTGTGGGTAAGCAGGAGAGGGATGAACGCGGCACCTGGAAACGTAAACAACTGTGGCACAATGAGCACCACAATCGCGAACCTTCCGGTTCAGGATTTAGATGATACCGAGATAAGCGGTCTGCTGCATATGAGGGAAGAAGAAAAGCTTGCACGGGACGTCTACATCACTCTTTTTGAAAAATGGAACATCAATATTTTCCAGAACATTTCTCAGGCAGAACAATCTCACATGGACGCGATCAAAGCCCTGCTTGACAAATACAGCCTTGAAGACCCTGCAGCCAACACCACTGTAGGCGTTTTCCAATCTCAGCAGTTCACTGACCTTTACAACTCACTGGTGGAGAAAGGCAGCACTTCACTTCAGGATGCCCTTGTGGTAGGTGCGACCATTGAAGACCTGGATATAAATGATCTGCAGGTCGACCTCGCCGCAGCCGACAATGAAGATATCCGCATGGTTTACCAGAACCTGATGAAAGGCTCCAGAAACCATCTTCGTGCCTTTATCCGTACATTGACAAACAATGGCGGAACGTATACGCCCCAATACATTTCTCAGGAGCTTTTCGACTCCATCATCTCCAGCCCCATGGAAAGAGGCACTGTACTGGATGGAAACGGAAACACCTCCTCCACCTGCGGTGGCAAGGGCCGGGGACGAGGTTCCCGGGGAGGGGGACGTAATGGATTCTAAAAACTTATAGACGTCATCTGCCATTTTATTGGCAATATAAGAGCCCGTCACTTCACCGTAACGGGCTCTTTTTTTACCTTTTTGACGAAGAGGTCTCCGTCAGCTTCGTCGAAAAGGACTGAATGGCTTCGTCCATATCGTCGATTCGAATACCGTAATAATTCTTCTCTCTTTATTTTCTTTTAGTTACACATTGGCATATTACTTGTATTGTATTACAACGAATACTTGTTCAGGAGGATTAGAAACATGAAAAACGTATTAACAGGTCTTGCAGTATTGTTGGTAACCACGAGCATGGCATTCGCTCAAATGGGTTCCGGAACCTGTGACGGAACAGGTCCGAACAACAGCGGAAACAATCAGGGAACGCAAGCCGGCGGGAGTGGAAATGGTGCCGGCGGTTCAGCTAACGGAACCACGTTGTTTGATCTCAACACAGTTGCAACAGTTTCCGGTGAAGTCGTTGAGTTCTACTCTCTGCAGGAAGACGCAGCCGCAACCCATAACCTTGTGCTGCTTCTCGAAGACGGCACAACCGTAGCCGTTTCCACTGCTCCTTCGTGGTATCTGAACGCTCAGGAAATCACTTTCAATATCGGAGACACACTGACCGTCACCGGCTCGATTGTGGAGCAGGAAACCGGAACCGTCCTGATTGCATCAGAAATCATTTCCGGAGACACCACATTCATCCTTCGGGACGAGCTTGGATATCCCACATGGAAAGCATCCCGCAATTCCGCAGATGGCTACCGAAATCCGGGAACATACCAGAACCTGCTTTATGATGTGGCATCCGAGGTCGAACTCACAGGGACTGTTACGGAAGTACTGGTCGGTTCCATGACCCCCGGAACCTACCCCGGCTACCAGCTGACAGTTGCCCTTGCCGACGGAAGTGAAATTCACGTTCAATTGGCACCCTACTGGTATCTCCTGAATCAGGGTTTCAGCATAGAAACAGGAACGGAAGTTGTTATTACAGGCTGCACCACTTTATTGGATGAAGACACCTCTGTTTTTGTCGCACGAACAGTGAGTTACGGTGACACAATCCTTGTGCTGCGTGACGAAGCGGGAATCCCCCTCTTTTCCGGCATCCGTGGCAGCAAAAACAACTGAATCGTCTCATTTTTACAGGTCCCTCAAGGCCCCGCTTATCCGGGGCCTTTTCCTTCTCCACTGCTCCCCATAAATTAATGTAAAACACTTGTATTTGGGCCCTGACACAGAAAACTCCCCCTTCTGCCGCCCACACCCAACGCAAAACGCCGACTCTTCATCCAAAATCATTGACTGACTCACCCTTCTATACTAAAGTGAAGCCGTTAAGATTGCTGGAGGAGGATGTTATGGCAAACGGAATTTTCAAAGTCCCGACACCGGTAAACGAACCCATCAAATCATACCGGCCGGGCTCTCCTGAGCGAGAAAGCCTGAAGAATAAATTGAAAGAACTGAAATCTACGGAAATTGAAATTCCCCTGATTATCGGCGGAAAAGAAATCCGCACCGGAAATATGGGAAAAGTTGTAATGCCCCATAACCATTCTCACGTCCTGGCCACCTACCACAAAGCCGGAGAAAAAGAAGTCTCCATGGCTGTGGACGCGGCAAACAAGGCACGAAAAGAATGGGCCGCCATGCCATGGGAACACCGGGCAGCTGTTTTCCTTCGCATGGGTGAACTGCTGGCAGGGCCATATCGCGACCTGCTCAATGCCGCTACCATGCTCAACCAGAGCAAGAACGCATTTCAGGCAGAGATTGATGCCGCCTGTGAATTGATAGACTTTTTCCGATTCAATGCCAATTATGCGGCGCAGATTTATGGTGACCAGCCTATGTATTCCCCCACCGGAATGTGGAATCGTTTGGAGCACCGGGGACTTGAAGGATTTGTTTTTGCAATTACCCCGTTTAACTTCACATCCATCGCAGGGAATCTGCCGACGGCACCGGTGCTCATGGGGAACGTATCCCTCTGGAAACCGGCATCATCCGCTGTATTTTCCGGCTACCAACTGATGAAACTGTTCATGGAAGCAGGCATTCCCGACGGCGTAGTCAACTTCATCCCCGGCTCCGGAAGCCAGGTGGGCAACCCGGTACTTGCCAGCCCCTACCTCGCCGGCATTCATTTCACCGGCAGCACCAATACCTTCCAGAGCATGTGGAAAACCATCGGCAACAACATTGCCAACTACAAAGCGTATCCCCGCATCGTGGGTGAAAC
This sequence comes from Acidobacteriota bacterium, assembly GCA_013151025.1. Lineage (GTDB taxonomy): Bacteria > Acidobacteriota > Holophagae > Thermotomaculales > Thermotomaculaceae > UM-FILTER-49-7. The sequence continues at coordinate 26,579 of JAADJC010000060.1, read as the reverse complement.
AGGTGGAAAGGACTTCATCTTCGCCCACGCTTCTGCCAATCCGGACGAACTGGTTACGGCCATAGTCCGGGGCGCGTTTGAATATCAGGGACAAAAATGTTCCGCCGCTTCCCGGGCCTACATCCCAAAATCCCTGTGGTCCAAAATCAAAGACAAACTTGTGGACACCATCAAGAGCCTGAAAATGGGAGACGTGGAAGATTTCACCAATTTTGTCAACGCAGTCATTGACCGGGGCGCCTACGAAACGATAAAAAGCTACATTGACTATGCGCAAGCCGCGTCTGATGCAAAGATTCTCATCGGCGGAACCTGTGACGACAGCACCGGTTATTTCATCGAACCCACAGTAATCCTCACCGAGAATCCTCACTTCAAAACCATCGAAGAAGAAATTTTCGGCCCGGTTATCACCATCTATGTATACAAAGACAGTGAATTTGAAGAAGCACTGGAACTCTGCGACACCACCTCCCCCTATGCCCTCACCGGCGCCATCATGGGCCATGACCGGGCAGCGGTAGTTCAAGCCGAACGCGCACTTGTCCACGCAGCCGGGAACTTCTACATCAATGATAAACCCACCGGCGCGGTTGTGGGACAGCAGCCCTTCGGCGGAGGCCGGGCATCCGGCACCAACGACAAAGCCGGTTCCATGCTGAACCTGCTCCGCTGGGTCAGCCAGCGCACCATCAAAGAAACATTCAATCCGCCCCGGGATTATCGCTATCCCTTTCTGGAAGAGAAATAGCATGGGTAAGATACCGTCCTGATTCAACTTCCGAACAAACAAAACGAAGCCGGGCTTTTAAAAAGCCCGGCTTTTTTGTGTTAATTGGAAGGATTTATTTTGTTGAGGACGCTCGCTTGTCCCTGTAAGTTGTGATCAGAACAACCGCAAAGATAATCACTGTCGCCGCCACACCAATCCGGCTGTTCACCGTTTCCCCCGCCAACGCCCATCCTAGGAAAACGGCAATCACCGGATTTACATACGCGTAGGTGGATACCCGTGCGGGAGTTGTATGTTTTAACAGCCACGTGTAAGCGGAAAACGCAACCAATGAACCGAACACAATCAGATAGGCCACCGACACAAGGGAACGAAAGGATGCAGCCGCTAAATTCAGGTGGTTCCATTCTCCGCTGACCGTACCGGCAAGGGTCAACAGAAAACCGCCGGTAAGCATCTCCATTGCCGTCGCGAGAAGCGATTCCGGCGGCATGGGCGCGTTGCGGGAATAGATTGAGCCAATAGACCAGGAAATGGTCGCGAAACATAAAACCGCCGCCCCCACCGGGTCCACCCGGAACGAATTTACAGAAGCAAAGGGGTTCACCAGCAGCACAATCCCGAAAAAGCCAATCACCACGCCAATCCAAACCTGCAGAGACGGCCGCTTTCCGCCGGGGCTCATCCAGTAAAGCAACACCATCCACAGGGGAACCGTGGCGATCATCAAAGCCGTAATGCCCGACGGCACAATCTGCTCCGCCCAGACCACACCGCCGTTCCCGCCAAGCAGCAGCAGGCCCCCGACAATGGCAGTGGATTTCCAATGGCGAAACGTGGGCCGTTTCGCCCCGCGAATTCGCATCCAGCCATACAAAAGCGTACCGGCAACGAGAAAACGGATCCCCGCCATCAGAAACGGCGGCAGCGTTTCCACCGCGAAGCGGATTGCCAGATAGGTGGACCCCCATATCAGGTACACCAGTCCGAACGCAATCACCAGCTCAGTTGTTTTTACAGCAGTCGATTCAGCATGTTGTTGGCTCATCCCTCTCCCTGCATCCAGATTCTCAGCGCCCCAGTATATCAGAAAAGAAAAACCAAGTTTGAGTTCGGAAGCGGAAGATTATGAAAACATCAAGAACAAGAAAGAAGCATAGAGAAAATCACAACATTAGGTTCCATTAAAACAGTCAACGCAACTGGTCGGTCACACTCCTGATTTTCAGGTAACAACAATGCTGTTTAAAACATGTATAATGTTATAATAAGTCTGGACAACGAGCGGAAAGAAAAGTAGTATTCGTTCATTCACAAACAATCAGGAGGAAGTCCAAAGAATGCGACCATGTCCCAAACTTGACAAGCAAGAGTTTATCCTCGCCAAGCCGTAAAGAATACAAAGGTAAGAAAATACATACGTGGAAGATAAAATCGTCCACGACCCTCCCCTTCTGTCAATTCGGCTGCTGAGGCGAATTGAGGGACGGTGGATTGGGCGTCCAGGTGCCGAACGGGGTCGGGACAAGGAAGAGCGAACCTGTTGGTTGCGACTGACGAAGTTCCGGCACCGTTCGGTGCCTGGGCGTCCGAGCCTGTCGGCCCCGGTTTCCGTTCCCGATTTCCAGTTGACAGACCGGGCTTTGTTGCTATACTTGGTCACTGAATGTTTGAGGGGGATTTTGTGTCATTATGTTTGAACAACTGACTGACAAGCTGAACCACGCATTCCGGACAATCCGGGGAGCGGCACGGCTGACTGAAAAAAATGTTTCCGATGCACTGAAGGAAATCCGGATGGCGCTTCTGGAAGCAGACGTAAACTACAAAATTGTCAAAGAATTCACCGCTTCCATCAAGGAAATGGCGTTGGGGATGGATGTATCCAAAGCGCTCAATCCGGGGCAGCAGTTTGTCAAGGTCGTCCATAATGAGCTGGTCAATATCCTTGGTTCTGAGGCGAAAGATCTCGTCATCGACAGTAAAAAGCTGAACATCATTATGCTTGTCGGGCTTCAGGGCTCCGGTAAAACCACGTCGGCAGGAAAACTTGCACTGCATCTCAAAAAGAAGGGCTGGTTCCCCTTCCTGGTACCGGCGGATGTGTATCGCCCGGCTGCCATTGATCAGTTGAAGGTGGTGGCGGAAGCAGTCAATGTCCCTTTTTTCGAGGCCGGTGACGATCACAACCCGGTTTCCATCGCAAAGCGGGCGGTGAAGGAAGCCGAAGGCCGGGGCATGAACGTGGTGATTCTGGATACTGCCGGGCGTCTTCACATAAATGAAGCGCTGATGCAGGAGCTGAAGGACATCAACAAGGCGGTTTCACCCACTGAAATCCTGTTCACCATTGATTCCATGACCGGACAGGACGCCGTCAAATCCGCAGCAGCATTCAGCACGGAACTGGAATTAACCGGCATTATCCTGACCAAACTGGACGGAGACGCACGGGGCGGCGCCGCACTTTCTGTCAAGCATGTCACTGGGAAGCCTATTAAGTTTGCCGGTGTGGGCGAAAAGTATGACGAGTTCGAACCGTTTTATCCCGACCGGATGGCATCCCGAATTCTCGGCATGGGCGATATGCTGTCCCTCATTGAGAAGGCTCAGGATGTGGTAGATGAGAAAGAAGCCGAGCAGCTTCAGAAAAGGATTTCAAAAAATCAGTTTTCCCTGGAGGATTTCAGGAAGCAACTGGTACAGATTAAGAAGATGGGGTCCATGGAAAAGATACTTTCGATGGTACCGGGGATGTCCCAGGTCAAGAACGCATCAAAGCTGATGGACGACAGGAAGATGATTCACATGGAAGCCATTATCAACTCCATGACCCCCAGAGAACGAGTAAACCATATCATTATCAACGGGAAGCGTCGTAGACGAATTGCCCGGGGCAGCGGACGGCCGGTACAGGAAGTTAACGCCCTTTTAAAGCAGTTTGTTAAAATGCGAAAAATGATGAAACAATTGTCTAACCCGTCGGTTCTTGGTAAAATGAAGACCATGAAAAAGATGAGGAATATGAATCTTCCTTTTCAATAACGGAGGTAACAGAAAATGATTGCAATTCGTCTCAAGAGAATGGGCAGAAAGAAAAAACCTTTTTATCGCATTGTAGTGTCGGAAGACAGCAACACGCCCACCGGGCGCTTTGTAGAAGAGATCGGCTACTACGACCCGCTGACCGAGCCGGTGGAGCTGAAGATTGACAAAGAAAAAGCCATGCGCTGGCTTCAGGAAGGGGCAAAAGTTTCGGACACCGTGAAATCTCTTTTCAAAAAAGAAAATATCGGTTAAACTGATATCAAGATAATTGTCAATGGTAGGGAGTCCTGTAAAAGCTAAGGAGGAAGGCATGAAAGATCTGATGGTAGCAATTGCCAAAGCGTTGGTGGATAATCCCGAACAGGTGGTAGTAACGGAAATTGAAGGTGAACAGACAACCGTTCTTGAGCTGCGTGTCGCGCAGGAAGACTTGGGAAAGGTAATTGGCAAACAGGGCAGAACAGCCCGGGCTGTCAGAACTATTCTGAATGCGTCCGGGATGAAGTTAAAGAAAAGATTCGTTCTGGAAATTCTCGAATAGCCCTGGATGTCGCCTGAATTCCTTACCATTGGCAAAATAGCAAGACCTCAAGGTATTCGAGGGGAAGTTATCGTGAATGTTGAAACGGACTTCCCCTCGCGTTTTTTTGATGAGACAGTTTTCCTTGTCCGCACAAAGGACGGGACTTCCCACCAGATGACGTCTGAAAAAGCACGCATGCACAAGGGGCGTGTTGTAATAAAATTCCAGAGTATTGACACAATGAACGACGCGGAACGCCTCCGGGATGCTGAGATTCTTATTCCGGTAGAAAAACGAAATACAGATGACGCGGATTTTTTCTATCACTACGAACTGGTTGGTATGAGCGTAATTGCTACAGACGGGCACACTGTCGGCCGGGTAACGGAAGTACTGGTAAGTCCCGGACAGGACATACTGGTTGTCCAGGGAAAAGACGGGGAAGTGCTGGTATTCAGAAAAGAAATCTGTATTGAAGTGGATCGGGAGACTGAACGTATCACCGTCGACATGCCGGAGGGCCTGGAAGAAATCAACCGCTGAATTCGGAGGGGATATCATCATGGCGCCTTTGGACTTTTCCGTTATCACCATTTTTCCCGAACTGTTCGCCCCATTTTGTGAGATCGGTGTTTTTGGCCGGGGGATTCAGAAAAGAAATCTGTATTGAAGTGGATCGGGAGACTGAACGTATCACCGTAACCGACAATTATCATTCTGTGGACGATGAGCCTTTCGGTGGAGGCGCAGGTATGGTTTTTACACCGCTGCCCCTGTACAAAGCCATTCAAAAATCAAAAAAAATTATAACCGGACCCGTCATCTTTCTGACCCCGGCGGGAACTCCCCTGACCCATCCGAAGGTAATTGCTCTCTCACAACTGTCGGGGATGACATTGCTCTGCGGACGGTACGAAGGAATTGATCAGCGCATTGTAGACCTTTTTGTGGACGAGGAAATCTCCATCGGTGACTATGTACTGTCCGGTGGAGAACCTGCTGCCATGGTAATAATGGACGCAATCGCCAGACAGCGCACAGGGGTGGTAAAAGAAACAGAGTCTGTTCAAAACGATTCATTCTTTGACGGCTTGCTGGATCATCCTCACTATACGCGCCCCGCAGAATTCAACAAACGAAAAGTTCCGGAAGTGCTTCTTTCCGGTGACCATGGAAAAATTGCCAGATGGCGAATGAAAATGAAGCTGGTTGAAACCCTGACAAAACGACCGGATTTGCTGCTCAACGCTTCCCTGACCCCGGAACAGAAAAAAATGCTGACTGAAATCCGGGAAGAGTTGAGGAAGGGAGTGATGGGTGATGGGTGATGAGTTTGGAAAAGACTGGAAATTGGCTGATTCCACTTCTAGTATTCGTCTTACTAATTCCTCTACAACCCGCCAAATGGGAAATCAAAGAGTGATGAATTGGGAAAGACAAAGAGCATTGGTCCTTCTTCACTCATCGCGGCAGCTTTTTCCGCAAAAAGCTGTCCGGTGAAAAACAAAATCGTTGATTATCCTGACAGGTATGATAGAATGCTTCCCGCTGGCTTTCCCGCAATACTTATTTTCGGGACAGCTTGGGGATTTTCCCCGAACCCGTGCAGAAATGTGACCGTTTCCTCAAACCAATGGCTGGTGCCGGAAGTGACGCCTGTTCAAGTGCTCGGGTCAAAGCAAACATATCGGAGAGATAGCGTTATTTCTTTTTGCTAAGGAGTTTGGGCATGGACATTATGAAACAGTTTGAAGAAAAAATGCTCCGGACAGATATCCCGGATTTTAAAGCCGGCGACACTGTTCAGGTGCATGTGAAAGTCAAAGAAGGCAACAAACAACGGATTCAGCTTTATCAAGGGTTGGTAATCGGTCGTTCCAACGGATCCATTCGGGAAACATTCACGGTTCGGAAAATCGCAGAAGGAATCGGTGTAGAGCGAATTTTTCCTCTGCATTCTCCCATTATTGATAAGATAAAGGTAATCCGGAGAGGCCGCGTTCGCAGAGGCAAACTCTATTACATCCGGGAAAAGATCGGGAAAAGTGCCCGTATCCGCGAAAAACGCACCTACTGATAAAACCTGTTATTTGCACACTATTATGAAAGCCGGTTCAAACCGGCTTTTTTTATTGCATTTTCGATTCATTTATTTATAATGAAATCATGTTAAAGAGTTTGCGAAGATCGGATGCAGGTATCGGATTAGAGATCGGGAACGGTGCAGTAAGAATTGTCAATTTAAGAACAGGAACCGGCAAGCCTGAGGTGCTCCAGGCAACCCTTGAACCAATACTCGACCAGGAAAATGAAGATCAAAACTTCAAACAAAAACTGACCGCCCTTCGTGAAGTTGTTAAGAGAACCGGGCTTCGGAAAAAAGCGGTTGCAGTAGCCCTGAACCCCTCTATCCTAACAACAAGAGACATCCAGATCCCACGGGTTCCGGATGAAGAATTACTCTCAGTAATAGAATGGGAAATTCGCCAACTTATTGAATTCAGTCGCGAATCTCACAACCTTGATTTTATCATCCATAACCGGGGTGACAGGAGCCCATCAAACAAATACCAGGCCATGGTTGTGGTTTCAAAAAAATGCGACCTGGAAAATATGGTAAAACTGGTGGAAGGCAGCGGCCTTCGTGTCCGGAGACTGGGCGTTCCCGCAGATGCTCTTTGCAGCCTGGCAGAAATTCATCCGGATGTGCAGCAAGACATGGGATCTGCAATTGTGAACATCGGACACCACGACTCTTCCGTTACCATTGTCCAGTCTGGAAAGCTTCGCTTCGCCCGGCAACTGGATTTTTCACTGGACACACTCCTTGGGGGTATTTCCGAACAGATGACTATTTCAACAGATCAAGCAGCCGATCTTTCTCGGGAAATCTCCCTGTGCGAACTGGATGGTGAAACTCTGGAAACGAAACAGATGAGAACCCTTGCCGGTTCCATTCTGGAATCACTTGCAGCTGAACTCAACAAAAGTTTCAACTTTTATGCATCTGTGTCCAGGGGAGGCACTGTGAGCCGGGTATACGTTACAGGGGGCCTCGCAGATATGAGCGGCATTGAGTCATTTCTCCTGGAACATCTCGGGGTAATCACAGCCGTGCTGCATCCTTTCAAGGGACTGCATGTTCGGGGTGGAATCCCCGGGAATGCCAACCAATTCTCTGTAGCAATCGGCATGGGGTTAATGCCATGGTAAAAATGCATTATGAACCCCATTTTAATCTCTTTTCCAGGGATCTGTCCCAGAAGAAACTGCCGGAGAATTTTTATTTCAACATGATGATGATTGGAAGCACTCTGCTTCTCGTGCTCTTTGCCATTGTCTTTGTCGTGGTGGGAACCCGGTACGCTGTGGTATCCCATAAACACAAAGCATTAACGAAAAAGCTGGAAGTTCTTCACCTGAAAGACAAACAACTCATGGACCTGTCCGTACAGGCGGCAAGATTAAAATCAGACAATGAGGCGCTGGCCGGCAGCATTCTTACAGTTTCCAGCCTGTTTGACCGAAAAATCAGTTGGACGACAATCCTCGGAAACATCAGCGATCTGATGGATCAAGGCCTGTGGCTGGACAATTTTACCGGAAAAAGTTTCCCGGACAACCGGGGTCTCGAAATCTCACTTTCACTGAATGGGGGCACAACCTCTCTGAAAGTCCTCAACCGCTTTATCGGCCGACTGGAAAAGAAGTTCGGCAACCTCAAGGTAAATGTCAAAGCGGCGGAAAATGACGAGGTTCGCTATTATACATTTGCCATTTCGATGCTCTGGACGGAGGAAAAGAAATGAGGCTGTTCCTGCTGAAACTGGAAAAAAAGTTCATGTCCCTCCATCCCAGAGACCAGAAAATCCTTCCATATTTCGCCTTCATCTGCATTTTTCTCATCTTTTACATGCTCGTTATTTCACCCCTTTCTACCAAAGCTTCCCATCTGAGCAACGATAACAGCCAGATAAAGCAGGAGGTGTTTTCACTGGAGCAGAAACTGAAGGTGCTGAACGCAGTGGAACAACAACTGGCCCAGGGCAAAGAAAAAAGCCTTGCATTCCGAAATCAGTTTCAGAAATTGAAACGACAGGTGCCAAGCAAGGATGAAATAGCCAATGTGCTCAGTCATCTTGCCGACTCGGAAAAACTCACATTTCTGATTCAAAGCATCTCGGAAAAAGATTATGTAGAAACCAGGAAATATACCAGTATTCCATTGATGATCTCGGCAGCAGCGGATTTCGATCATATTGTCCGTTTTGTAAAAGCTGTAGAAACTTCCGAACGCCTGATGGCCATTGACTCGATTCAAATCAACGTGGATGGAGAAAATCCTTCTAAAATCACAACCCGGTTTACCGTGAACACATTTAAAATACCGGGTCTTGAACAACTCATCCGGGTATACCGGGAAGAAGTGCAGGAGAAAAAGAATGAAAAAAAGAAATAGAATTTTCCTATCCGTTTTACTTATTTCCCTGGCGCTATCCCCTTTATACGGGGCAAAACGAAATCCCTTTGCCCGGCCTGCTTTCCTCTCACAGACCAAAGCGGAATCCCAGGCTGCTAAAGAGAAAAAACCGGAAACCACACTGGCGAACCTATCCCTTACCGGCATTATCAATGGACAAATCGCCATCATCAACCACCAGTTTTACAGGAAAGGTCAGAAGGTCGGCGTCCTTTTCATCCGGGAAATCACCGGCAATAAGGTGGTTCTGGAATCCCAGGGCCTCCGCTACGATTTGATTTTGAATTTATCTAAGATAAAGAAAAAGGAGTGAGACATGAAACGGATTTTGCTGCTGATTCCAATCCTTATTCTAACCATGTCCTGCATGCACAGGGAAAACACAAAGCCGGTCTCACCAAATGACCTGGCCAGCCTGACAGATCTGAAAATACTGGACGTAAAACCAATTGAACCGGTGCTGACACCAAACGCCATGGACAAGATTCCTGAAAAACTTCTGAAAGAAACAAAAGTCTATACGGGGACACCTGTCACTCTCTCCTTCTACAAAGCCGACATCCACGATTTCTTCCGCGCCATTGCCGAGGTGGCAAAAGTCAATTTCCTCGTCCATGATCAGGTCCATGGCAATATCACCATTGAGGTTCAAAACGTCCCATGGGATCAGCTCCTGGACACTGTATTACAGTTTAACAAGCTGACAAGTATCAGAAAAGGGATCATCATTGAAATCATCCCTAGAACCCTCGCGGACAAAAACACCGAAGTTCTCAAGGTGAACTACGGAATTGCTGATAATATCGTCAAAACCCTGAAAGGTGAAACCGGTATTGGAGGGTCCGCACAGGGAAGCGAAATTGTTGCGGACAAGAGAAGTAATTCAATCATCATTACCGACATCCCGGAAAACATCACAAAAATAAAACGGATAATCGCAGCACTGGATCAACAACCGCAACAGGTACTCCTGGAAAGCGTCATCGCTGAAATTACACTGGATGATACCAACCAGTTGGGACTGGGATGGTCATTCGGTCAGTACGGACGTCTGAGAAGTTCCTGGGGGAACAACTCTTTTGAAAGCTCCGGAACTTCCAATTTCCCACTGAACAATATCGCTGAAGGCACTGGATTTCAATACGCCCTTTCCGTAAATGATGGACAGGTAATGGCCATACTCAACGCTTACGCACAGGCAAGTAAGGCCAAAGTACTGTCTCACCCCAAGCTGGTCACTTACGACAACAGCGAAGCGACCATGAAGGTTGTGGAAAGACGGTTTGTACAAACCTCCATCAATACCAATACCGCGACTGGAATCGGCGGTATTTTCAGCAACTTTGAGGAACGGGACTACGGAATTGTTCTGACCGTGACGCCTCATATCAATCAGGCGGGGGATATCCTGTTGAAAGTGAAACAGGACGTCAGTGATTTGACTGGCGTTGACAGCAACGGCAACCCCATATCCACCCAGCGGATTATTGACACCACACTGCTTCTCAGAAATGGTCAGACTATGGTTCTCGGGGGGCTGATTCAGGAAAAGAAAAAAAATGACACCCGTGGACTGCCCTGGTTTTACAAAATTCCCATATTACGCTCCCTGTTCGGAACCCGTGAGAAAGAAAATAAGAGAACTGAGTTGCTGCTCTTTATCACGCCGCATCTGATCCGTAATTTCAACGATGCAAAAGCAATCACCAATGCCGTGATTCATCAGAAAACCAGTGTAAAACCACTAAATTAGAAGAATGAATAAGGTTGTTGCTGGAGTTGTCGGATTTTTTCTGGCCGTTACTGTCTTTGGTCAAAATCCCTTTGTCCAGGAAAATGCCCGACTTTTCACACCTCCGTTAAGTCCCCGTACAATAGGATACCGGATCTCGGCAAAACTGGACACCGACAGTCACATAATCGCCGGTAAAGAGCAGATTTACTTTCTCAACACCAGCAATAAGGCCATACAGTCTATTCAGGCTCACTTGTTCCTGAATGCCTTTTCGTCTAACCAGACTCCCATGGCAAGAGAAATCGCACCATTGAGAAGAATGCTGAAAGTTCAGGTAAACCGAAAAACCATTGGTTATTGCAGGATTCTTCACCTCACTGTAAATTTCTCGTCCATGCTGCACACACTGGAGGTGAACAACACAGTCGCAACATTCGCCCTGCCCTACCCCCTTAAACCCGGAGAATCCACTCTCATTGAAATTGAGTTTGAAACCCGCCTTCCACGACTGGTTGTCCGCAGCGGTTATGCCGGCACATTCCACATGATTGCCCAATGGTTTCCCAAATTGGGCGTACTGAGAAAGAATGGCAGCTGGGACTGCCCCCAGTATGGAGGCAATGGAGAATTTTTTTCCGACTTCGGCGTCTACGATGTCGACTTCAATGTACCGGAAGGTTTTTCTGTAGTCGCCACCGGTGTAAAGCAGCGGGAAGCCACAGCAAACCATCGTAACGTATTTCACTTTTACGCGGAAGATGTCCATGATTTTGTAGCCGCAGTATGGGACCAGTTCAAATTCAGAAAAAGGGAAGTGGGAAATTGCCAGCTCACCGTTGCATACCCGCCAGGCCATGAAGCAGTCTCGCTACGTGAAATGGATGCGCTTGAAGGGACATTCCGCTGGTACGACACTCACATCGGCCATTACCCTTATTCTGCATACACAGTCATTGACACACCATTTTGCGCCCTGCCCGCCTCCGGGATGGAATACCCCATGGTTTCCACCGGATTTGCGCTGAAACTTGTACCGAGGTGGTTCCGTCTACCGGAAGAAACTGTGGTTCATGAATTCGGCCACAGCTATTTTCAGGGCATGCTGGCCTCCAACGAATTCAGGGAGGCTTGGGTGGACGAAGGCATCAACACCTACATGACAGCGCTAATTATGGATAACCTGTACGGTAAATGCAACTTCAACACCCTGCCCCGTTTCTGTGCAGACGGGTTTGACCGGATGCTGAACAACGATTACAGCCCTCTTCGCTACCAGAAACCGGATCAAGCAGCCAACACCTACACAGACAGAAACGCATATACAAAAGCAAGCTATGACAAAGTCTGTCTGCTGTTGAAAACCATGGAAAACATCATCGGAAAAGAAAAAATTATCGCCATAATGAAAGACTACTTTAATCAATTTCGCTTCACACATCCCACGGGAGATGATTTTCTAACGGTATTTAACAAGCACACAGGCAATAAATTCGCACACCTTATGGACAGCATGATACATTCCGATACCCTTCCGGATGCCGCAATTATCCGGGTTACCCGAGAAACAAATCCTCCCTTCAGAGGTTTTGTCCCGGAAAAAATAGCCTACATGGAAGCTCCGAATCCCACCGGAACTGTTCAATTCACTGTAATACTGGCAAAAGAAAGCCTTCCCCTTCCGGTTCCCTACCGATTAACATTCAGCGATGGCAGTGTCCTGAACGGAGAGATGGGGATACTGGATACTACAAAATCAATCACCATAGACAAACCGAAAAACGTCCGCTTACTGGAAGCCTGGATTGACCCGGAAAGAAAAATACTTATTGACATGGATCGGTCAAACAACCGGTACGGCACTGCAGGATCTACCCTTCAACGAATGGGAAGCACCGCCCTGTTTCTGGCGGTAATGGAGTTATGTTTCTATGTTTTTTAACACCTTGAAGCGGGAAATGGCGATTCACTACCTGAGCCAGGTCTCCCTGCTTGTCCTGGGCTATTTTGTCACAACACCGGGCCATTTTATCCCGGAACGTTTTGGTCTCTTCCATGTCTTCGGCCTCTGGCACCAACTGGCACCCCTCGTTCTGCCCATTGCACTGATTCTCTACGTTCTGGATGGATGGCTGATTCTCTCCGCCCTGGCCGCCTTGCTGGGACGGCCCCTCAAAAGGCTTGATTTCTTCATGTACATCAGTACCTCCATTTTTTATCTACTGCTTTACCTTCTTACTGCTGTTCTGCTCTACGTCGCATTCTCCCCGTTGATCACCCATCTGCGGCTTACCGCCCTCACCGAAGTCCCCGTTCTGGCCGCCTACATCATTCTTCTGCTCTTTATTGCCATCATGTGGAAATGGTTAACCTACGTGAAATGGCGCAGCCGGGTATCTTACTTTCAACAAGACGCCGGGTTCTCCCTTAAAATAGTTGTCGCCGGCTTCTCCAACGCATTTAAATGGAAAAGCTTCATGATTTTTCTGCTCATTGCGTTCGGCACTGTCGGAATTCCACTGTTTCTACTTGCCATTGGTGCTTACCTGCAGACGGCCCCCATCCTCGCCTCCGTATTGATGGCAGGCATGGTTTGTTACACTATCGGTAAATTTTACCTGTTATACACCCTCTGGAACAGAATGGCACAATAAAAAAAGGGAAGCCATTTTAGCTTCCCTTCAAAAAAGCAAATTTTTAAAGAACTTAGAATTCTTTAACAACAACTACCTGTTCGCCCTTGTAGAATCCGCAATGGGGACACACTCTATGGGGCAGCTTCTTTTCCTGACAATTGGGACAAATTGTCAGAGTCGGCACCTTCATAGCATCATGTGACCGACGCCTGTCCCGTTTTCCTTTTGAAATTTTTCGTTTTGGGTTAGCCATAACTCACTCCTTCTTATTCAAAAATAATTCTAAATCTTTCCATCTCGGATCCATCATCTCAACCACACAATTGCAATCGCCTTCATTGAGATTCTTACCGCAATTGGGGCAAATCCCACGGCAATCCGGCCGGCACTGATGCGCCATCGGAACATTCAGCCGCATGGTGTCCAGCACCTGTTGTTCCAGATCAATCACGTCGCCGGTCAAAAGCTGAACGAACCCGTCCTTCCCCTCCAATGTCACCACCCCCTCAGCCTCCTCAGGGTTTGATGTGAACAGTACGGAAAAAGACTCATCCACACGAGATTCATACGCTTCCAGACAGGTTGTGCAGGCAAATTGACATGACCCTTCATAATGCAATTTCAACATAACTTCGGCTTCGCTGATTCGGTACAACTCATATTCAATCACACAATCTTTGACTGTGAAACTGTCATTTGAGCCCGGATCCATCACATGATCCTGAATCCTGAAATAGCCTCTAAGTGGCCGCTGTTCTATTTTTGCAACTTCTATCCGCACAACTCCCCCTGTCCAACAGAAAGGTATTATAGCACGGCCTTCCCCCGTGTCAACAGAAAGACGGGAAGAGAAGACAAGTTTGAGTCTGAGTTTAAGTCCGGAAAAGATTCGGAAAAGATAGAGAGTTGGTTATGAATCATCAATGGCAAACTCCCTGATTTTACTCAACCTTGCCTTTTGCCCAACCTCAACAGTTTCCCGGCAGCCAGGCTGCCGGGAAAATTCCCCTTGCCTGTCAAAATCGGTGATGTACAATTATTCTGGATGAAATGCCTCAGAAGGAGAAGCAGATGTCACGAAAATTTCTCAGCGCCAAGATTCATCGGGCGACCCTCACCGGCGCCAACCTTGAGTATTCCGGTTCGCTGACGATTGACGCAGCCATCCTCAAAAAAGCCGACATCGCAGAATTTGAGCAGATTCACGTCTTCAACGTGAACAATGGTGCCAGGCTTATTACTTACGCTATCAAAGGCGAAAGTGGAAAGGGACAGTTTGAACTGAATGGTGCCGCCGCCAGGCTGGGAATGCCGGGGGACAAGATCATCATCGTCACGTATCGCACGCTCGAAGAAGAGGAAATTCAAGGCTACAAACCCAAATTGCTCATCATGGGCGAAGGAAACCAGATCAAACAGATTCTGTAACTTTAGTCCGAGGACTCTGCGGCGCTTTGCGCCGAATGATAAATGAATGACAGAAAAATATAAAGAGTGGGCGTTTTGCGTGGGCGTGGGCGTTAGAAAAAGAGTTAGCCATGGACTGTTAATGGCAAATTCCCTGTCTTTTTCCGGTCAGAACAGCTCTTCTGTCACCCATCACTTCTTCTCTGACCTTGTGTTGTTCTCTTCTCTTCCCCCTCAGCGGCCTCTGCGTACTCTGCGGTAAAGTTCCCGCCCTGTCTGAACTCTTCACTTCTTTTTAAATGTCTTTCATGCTCAGGGAAATCCGTTTCAATTCCCTATCCACTGAAATTACCTTCACTTTCACCCTGTCTCCAACAGATACTACGTCTTTCGGTGATTTTACAAACCTGTTGCTCAACTGAGACACGTGAACCAGTCCATCCTGATGCACCCCGATATCCACAAAAGCACCAAAATCAGTCACATTCGTAACAATCCCGTTGAGTATCATTTCCTCTTTCAGATCAGCCAGGGTTTCAATCCCCTCGGCAAATTCAAACGGCTCATATTTTTCCCTGGGATCCCTCCCCGGCACCTTCAATTCCTTAACGATGTCCCGGAGTGTGGGAAGGCCAAACGCGTCCGTCACCAGTTTCTCAATGGGAAACTCATCCAGAACCTCATCATTTTGAATCAATGCGTCCACCTTCACCCCTGCCAGTTTTGCCATTTTTCTCACCAGTTCATAGCTTTCCGGGTGAATGCCGGTGTTATCCAGCGGCGTTTCCCCGTTTCGAATCCGAAGGAACCCGGCACTCTGCTGAAAGGCTTTGGGGCCGAACATGCGAACCGTCTTCAAACTCTCACGGCTTTGAAAGGGGCCGTTTTCGTCCCGGTGTGAAACAATGTTCCCCGCCAGCGTTTCACCGATTCCCGACACATAACTCAACAGGTGCCTGGACGCTGTGTTCACATCCACCCCTACCCGGTTCACCACGGAAACCACCGTTGAATCCAGTTTCCGCTTCAAGAGCGCCTGATTGACATCATGCTGGTACTGGCCCACGCCAATCGCCTTGGGATCAATTTTCACCAGTTCCGATAATGGGTCCTGAAACCGCCTGCCGATGGAGACCGCCCCCCGAACCGTAACATCGTGTTCCGGAAATTCTTCCCTTGCCACATTCGAAGCGGAATACACAGAAGCACCGGACTCACTGACCACCGCGACCACCGTGCCGTCCGGCACAACAGAACGAAAAAACGCCTCTGTTTCTCTGGACGCGGTGCCATTTCCGATTGCCACCGCCTTCAATCCGTATTCTTTTATGAGCGAAAGGGCCTTCTTTCCGGAAGTTTCGGTATCTTCCCGTGGTTTGGTCGGGTAAATCACATCGTGTGCCAACAATTTACCCGTAGCATTCAACGCCACAATTTTGCAGCCGGTTCGATACCCGGGGTCCACCCCGAGAACCGGGATTGTCCCCGCCGGGGCTGCCAGAAGCAGTTTCTCAAGATTGGCGGCAAAAACGGAAACCGCCTCCTCGTCCGCCCGTTTCTTCAACTCCCCCCGGATATCCAGCTCAATGGAAGGCAATACCAGCCGAATCAGGGCATCGTCAAGGACAACAGCCAGCCATTCCCGGTAGGGGTGGGACACCGGAAGCATCCGCTCCGATTCGAGCCTCCCGATAAACGCTCTGTCCACCTCCAGCTTCGTTCTCAACACCTTCTCCCGCTCCCCCCTTCGAATCGCAAGCATCCGGTGGGAGGGAATCATAGACACCGCCTCCCGGTAATCGTAGTACTGCTCAAATTTGGATCGTTTGTCCACCCATTCCTTTGCCGCCTGGCTCACCAGTACCCCTTTCCGGGAAACAAAATCACGGACTCTCTTCCGAAAATCCGCATTCTCGGAAAAGAGTTCCGCCACGATATACCCTGCCCCCGCAAGGGCTGCTTCAACCGTTTCCACTCCCCTTTCAGGATTAACAAATTTCGACGCAAGCCCTTCCAGCCCGGAACCGGATCCGGACAGAATTTCATTTGCGAGGGGTGCCAGCCCCTGCTCCCTCGCCATTGTCCCCTTTGTCCTGCGTTTCGGCTTAAACGGCAGGTAAAGGTCCTCCAGTTCCTGCTTGCCATGGATGGCTTCGATTTTCCCTCTCAACTCCGGGGTCAGTTTCCCCTGCTCCTCAATGGTTTTCAACACTGTGACCTTCCGATCGCTCAGCTCTTTGAGATAAGAAAGCCCTTCTTCCACCGACAAAATCGCCACTTCGTCCAGCCCGCCGGTTTTTTCCTTCCGGTACCGGGCGATAAAGGGTACTGTACATCCCTGCGCCAGCAACTCTTCAACCGCCTCCACCTGCGGAGCTGAAATCCACGCCTCTCCCATCAGCCATTTCCTGTCTTTCCCGTTCAGCATCAACACACTCCCCAATTTTCAGTCGCACCATTTTAACACTCAATCGGAAAATGTTGAGGCCAGGTTGGGCGGAAGGCCACAGACAGTGAATGTGCGAGTGTAAGTGAATGAGGAGGAACCAAGGTTGAGTGAAGAAAGGGAGTTCGCCATTGACTGTCCCTTGCCAATGAACGGTGGTACTCTCATAGGTACTGGTACAGAAAATGGGGTAAGGTCACCAACTCTTTGATTTTTCTTCCCCCAACGCCTCATCCCCACTCGCACTGCTTCCCCGCTTCGCGGGGAATCCTGTGTTAAAATATCTTCGTTCGCATTGAAGATTCCAAGAACTGGAGGAAGTATGAAAAAACTTGTTGTACTGGCAATGGCCATGGCATTTGGCGCACTATCCCTTTTCGCGGGAACACCGGCACAGGACCACGGTGTCTATGAGGTGCGGAAACCGGACAAGGTGTTGAAAAAACTGAAAGACGAAAGCGACAATCTCCTGAAAACTGTTCAAGAGAAGCGGGAAGCCTATGAAAAGAAACTGAAAGCGGAAAATGATAAAAAAAGAAAAGAAAAAAAGCGTTTCTGGATGGATTTTTCAAAAGTAAAAGTGCCGGCTTCTCCGAAAGTGTTCAAATCCGCGTTCCACTTTCCCCCGGTTGCCCAGTACTACACCGGCACCTGCTGGTGCTTCAGCACCACTTCTTTTATGGAATCCGAGATTTACCGGCTCCATCACAAAAAGGTAAAACTCTCTGAAATGTACACGGTTTACTGGGAATACATTGAAAAAGTACGTCGTTTTGTCGGAAAATACGGCCACTCCCTCGTGGACGAAGGTTCCGAAGCCGACGCCATTCCCGCCATCTGGCGCCAATACGGCATTGTCCCGGAAACCGCCTACCCCGGCTACCTGAACGGGAAGAAGGAATTTAATCATATCCTCCTGATGAAAGAACTGAAAGGCTATCTGGAATACGTGAAAAAACTGGACATGTGGGATGAAAATGAAGTTCTCGCCCACACCCGCACCATTTTGGACAAATACATGGACGTTCCCCCCACTTCTTTCCAGTACGAGGGCAAAACATACACCCCTAAATCATTTCTGTCCGATGTTTGCGGCCTGAACATGGACGATTATCTGGAGTTCACCTCTTTTGAATATATGCCGTTCTGGCAGAAGGGTGAATACACCGTGCCGGACAACTGGCGCCACGCGAAAGACGCGTACAATGTTCCGCTGCCGGTCTGGTATGGCATTTTGAACAAGGCAATGAAAAACGGATATACCATTGCCATCGGCGGCGACGTGTCCGAGCCTGGATATCGGGGCAAATACGATGCCGCAATTGTGCCGACCTTTGACATCCCGGAAAACCTGATCAATCAGGATTCACGGGAAATGCGGTTTTACAACCACACATCCACCGACGATCACGGCATTCACATGGTGGGCTGGACCCATTTTGACGGCCATGACTGGTATCTTATCAAGGACTCGTCCCGAAGCGCCCGGAAAGGGAAATTTGAAGGCTACCTCTTTTACCGTGAAGACTATGTAAAACTGAAAATCCTGGATTTCATGATTCACAAAAGTGCTGTGGACCCGAAAATTCTGAAACAGTTCGAAGAAAAGAAAGCAACTGCAAAACCGTCCAAGAAATAATTCTGCTGATTAAAAAAAGCCGTGGGACTTTCCCACGGCTTTTTTTAACCTTCTTCATTTTCCAAACTCTACACCTTATCTGAGCAGACGCGGGCGTCAGAGCAGTGCAAGTGCGAGGCAGAAAAAGATAAAGACAGGTCATCTCCGTCTATTCTGAGCCTGTCACTCTTCACTCATCACTCATCACCCTTCGGGTGAGTAGGAGTAGGGGTTGGAGTAGGGGTAAGAAAAATCAGGGAGTTGGCCATTCCCTGCCTTTTGATTTACCCATCACTCATCACTCATCACAGTGCCGGAGGCACAGCCTCACTCATCCCTGCTCATCCGCCGCCAATTTGATCGAAGACTTTTTTCATCATGTCCTCGAAGTCTTCCGGCTGTGAAACCAACAGGACAGCATCTACGACTTTCTCGGCCTGGCTCTTTTTGTAGCCAAGGTTGACGAGCGCACTCAGCGCGTCATCCCGAAAACCGGGAACACCGGCTGATGCTTCAGCAATCTCTGATTCATCATGTGCAAGCTTTCCTTTCAGCTCCAGAATGACCCGTTGGGCGGTTTTTTTTCCAATTCCCGGAATCCGGGTGAGAAACGAAATGTCTTCGCTGTCAATTGCCGCCGCCACTTCCCCGGCGGGATGGGGAGACAACACGCCCAGTGCCGTCTTCGGGCCAATCCCACTGACGGAAATCAACTTTTCAAAAAGTTCTTTCCCCCGGATGAAAGAAAATCCGTACAGCTCACTCCGGTCTTCCTTCACGTGATGATAAATCTCCAGCGATACCGGCTCTCCGGTCTGGGGAAGAGAACAGTAGGTTTGAAAGGATATGGCTACCTGATAGCCGACTCCTCCGGTCAGTACAATGATGCGGCCCACTTCCTTGCGAAACAGTATCCCTTCAAGAAAGCCAATCACTTCACCACGTCCCACTCGGCGTAACTTTCGTTGCGGATATTCGCCTTGCCGTAGCTGCGGTAATCTGTCTGATTGTTGTAGCCCCATTTCATCAGCCTGGAATCCCCGCCGCCACGGGTAGTGATGAGGAAGCGGTTTTCAATACCGCCGAACCAGAAACAGCGGTCTCCCTGCCACTCCTTGTCCCCCGCGTTCACATCCACCGGAAACCACCCGATTTTCGGCAGATAAATTTCCGCCCAGCGGTGGTAGGCGGTGTCCACGGAAGAGGCCTCCCCCCGAACAACCATGCATCCCACATAGCGGGCGGGAATCCCGGCCGCCCGGCAGAGGGCGATGTAGGCAAAGGTATATTCCGAGCAGGAACCGGTTCCCCGCTCAATCACGGTAGGTGCGATATCCCAGCCGCCCACCATCTGGTAGTTGATACGACCGATTAGAAAGTCATAGAGTTTCCGTGCTATGAAATACGGATTCTTTTCTTTTCCGACGATTGTTTTTACCTTATTTTGAATATAGTCGCTTTTTACCCGGTATTTGTCCGCGTCTGAGAGGTATTTTCTCCTGATTTCAACCGGCATTTCAGACAGTGCCCCGACTTCATGGGGGAAAATCTTGGTGGAAATCCTGTAAAAAGTTCCCACGCCGTCCATTCGGACAGATTTTTTCTCCCCGGGTTTTAATTTGCCAAGCTGATACACTGCCACTTTCTGGCCCCACTGGTCCGCCTCCATCTTCGCGCCTTTTGTCCAGGTTACTTTATCGAGTTTCTGGTTGGGGCCATCCACGGGAATTGCCACAGCGATTGTGCCACCGGTGATGATGCCGGGTCCAAGGTTCTGGACCTCGTTGAACAGGGTCGCGTGGCCTTTTCTCTCGTCAGAGCGAACACATTTTCCGTTTAGGCCATACACATCCGCCACATACAATTTATCGGTTTCATAATCCGACGCATAGAGTTTCCCTCCGTCCACCCAGACACCGTTTACAACCGGGCCCGGAGCTGACAAGTAGAAAATCGTGTAACCGGTGCGGATGTCCACCATGTAAATCCGGTTTTTCTTGCTGTCCGCCGCCCAGAGATAGCCGTTCTGGTCGTATGCAAGGGCGGAAACAGAGGAGGAAGGGGATTTGATAAACGCCAGTGTAGTCCCGTCCAGCGGGTCCACCTGCTGAATTTCTTTTGAGCCCTTTGCCGATACCCAGACTTTGCCATCCCGGTCACAGGCCAGCCCGGTTACATGGGCCAGGGGCGAGTCAATGGTGCGGATACATTCCCCTGTTTTCGGGTTGAGAAAGTAAATTCGGTTGCTCTGGCCATCCGCCGCCACCAGGTTCATGCCATTGTAAGAAAGTGCCGCCGGTTCGTATGCGGGGAATTCAATGGCGCCCGTCCGCTTACCTGAGCGATTCATGAACAGGACCGCGTCTTCGTGTCGGTCTGTCAACGCGAACCCGCCGTCAAAGCCCACAAGTCCGGTTGTAAATCCGGTCGGAAGAGCGGCTACCTCAGAAAAAAGGCCCTTTTCAGGGACAAAATGCCCCGGCCCTTCGCCTTTTCGAATGTCACAGGTCTGAGAAAAGGCAGGAGAGATGAGAAATAAAGCCGTGAAAATCAGCAGAATACGGTTGTATTTTGTCATTTCCCTTCAGTGCCTCCGCTCACTCCCTCAAATCGGAAAGAAAATCGGCTGATTGTTGCCGACGGATCCTTGAACTGAAAACTGAAACCGGCAGTTTGACCCACCTCAATGTTTCCGGCAATCTGGCTGGCTGTTTCGGCAAAAACCTTGCCTTTTCCGTCCAGCGCCTGGACTACCATTTTCAGTTTATGGACTGCTTCAGTCATGTCGTTCTTTACCGTTCCCTCAAAGGTTACAGTCTCTCCGGTACGGGTGGTTTTCTGCGTCACAATATTGATTGAAACAGCCGGCACCGCCTCCGGAACTTTCTTTTCCTTTTCCAGAAGCGCGTATGGCCTGTAGGGGACTGTCCGCTCTACATTGTCATCGGTAAGAATCAGTGAGCCCTCTTTTGCAGTTTCAGCTTCCTGGTGCCGCAAGAGTTGCTTCGACTGGACAGACATAGATTCCGGGGCAGTTCTCGTTTCCACATTCTTCACTGATCTGATCAATTTCTGTTGAATCGACATCTTTTTACCGCCCTTCTCTACTACCAAGAGCCTGGCATCTTGCTTCACCACCCGGTCACATTGGAGGACAGACCCGTCGCTAAATGTCACCAGCACATCCCCGAATGACACAACGGCAAAAAAGAAAACCGCCATTAGCAGTGCTTTTCTCATGACTCACCTCTCTCTTATTAGAATTGCTGTATATCCAAGGGTATGGTCACATAATTTCCAGATTCTGTCAACCAACCCGGACAGGAAAAGGAAACCCAGCAGAAAGGGAAGAAAGGGAACTAAAAACACCAGCAACAGAGGATAATGGACAGCCGATTTCAACAGACTGGCAGTCCTGTAATGAAAAACACGAAACAACCCCCCCATGGGTACTATTGATTCCACACGAAACCCGGCATCCTTCGCCAACCTCGTGAATCCATGCACTGTAAAACGGAAAAAATCATTGGGTTCCTGGTGCATCTCCCATAAGAAGGGAACCACAAAAAAACTGCGCCCTTCAACCCGAGTTACACGAGCCATTTCCGCCATGGCAAGCCACGGGGAGTGGAGGTGTTCCATAGTTACCACAGAAAGTACACCATCCACAGATGCACTTTTCAACGGAATCCGGTGAAGATCCCCCACAATGTCCAGCGCGGAATAATCCCAGCTTTCATCTCCAATTGCCGCATCCAGTCCTATAAGACGACAATGGCTGAACAACTCATGGTACTGGCCTTCTCCGGCGCCGGCATCCAATAGCAGGGCCCCATCCGGGACGGTTTTGGCAAACACTGAAATCCGACGGCGAATCTCCCTGTGAAACGGATCCAGCAGAAACTTAATCCGTTTCCACATGGGCCAATCCCACTCCCACGGCAAAGGACAATCCCGCCAATGGATAAAGCCATTTCCCATACCCTACGCCACCTATGGCAAGAATCAGAAAGCAGGGAAATATTGTGTTGAAAAACAGTGTTTTGTAAATCATAGCCGGGTTTTTTCCCTCCCGGATTTCCCGTCGGCCCATAATGTAAGCAAGCCCCGCTCCCACCAGTACAAAACTGTTGGTTGCACGAAGGAAATGGGCTGTCAGAAACCACAACAGAATCGCCCCGGAAATGGCACCGGAAACCCCTATAAATGAACCGACACTCTCCCGGTAAAACCAGACCAGATAGCCCAGGAATATCAGGGAAGCGGCCAGCATGAACGCAACCGGCAAGAAAATATGTTGATGAATTGTCATACTCCCGGTAAATGATGCCCCGGCCAGAACCAGTGAGAGAACAATCACCCTTCGATCCGCTCTCAGAATAATGGCCACAACTGTTCCCACTGCACCAAGTAATCCGAAAGTTTTCCACACCAACGGAGTCAGAAAGTTCTGCCCTGCGTAAAGGCCCAGCGCGTACACAATCAAAAAAGCCCCACCAACTGATGAGGCTGTAATTTCGACAATCGCTGTCTTACTTGAAGGGGATGCCGTCATATTTTGTCCGTTCCTGGAATAGTTTCCGCAGTTCCCGGAAGCCATCCCCAACCTTACCGTCCCCCACCGGACGACCATCAATTTCCACCACCGGGATCAGTTCCGCGCCGGAGCCGGTAAGGAAAACCTCATCCGCCGCGATGAAATCCTGCAGTACCATGCCCCGTTCATGCACCGGGACATTGTTTTCTTTCGCGATTTCAATAATGACCTTCCGTGTAATACCTTCGAGAATGCCATGATATGACGGTGGCGTGAACAACTCACGGTTTTTCGCGGCAAAAATATTATCCGCGGTACATTCCGCCACATACCCTTCCGCGTTCAGCATAATCCCCTCGTCCGCGCCCATACGGTTCGCTTCCATCTTCCCCATAATGTTATTGAGATAATTTAAAGACTTGAACTGGGGATTGAGCATATCTGCCCGTGTGCGTCTTGTGGAAACACTCACCACCTTCAGCCCCTGCTCGTAGCGGTCTTCCGGGTAGAGGGCAATGCCGGTGGCAATGATATAAATCGCCGCTTTTGCACATTTTCTGGGATCAATGCCAAGATCTCCCACTCCCCGTGTCACCAGCAAACGTATGTAGCAGTCGTCCAGCCCTGTCTTTCGTGTCGTT
The DNA here is from genome assembly GCA_013151025.1 of Acidobacteriota bacterium. Lineage (GTDB taxonomy): Bacteria > Acidobacteriota > Holophagae > Thermotomaculales > Thermotomaculaceae > UM-FILTER-49-7. Next base: position 2,778 of record JAADJC010000060.1, on the reverse strand, counting down.
TCCAGCACCAGTTCCGTCATCTCCTTTTTGGAAATTGGAATGTTCAGTGCAATACCTTTGGCAGAATTGTACAGCCGATCCATATGGTCTTCCAGACGGAACACCAGGCCGTTGTACGCCCGAATCCCTTCAAATATTCCATCTCCGTACAACAGGCCATGTTCAAAAATCGGCACTACCGCGTCTTCTTTTTTGTCTACGAACTTTCCATCGAGATAAATGCTCAATGCCATTGATCACTCCTCTATTTCTTTAATATTTTTAACATCCACGGTTTATTTCCGGAGATGTACTCCCGGCAATTCCATGTTTCCTCAAGATATTTCCGCAAATCGTTTCGCGGAGTCAAAGGTGTTCTTCATCAGCATGGCAATGGTCAACGGCCCAACGCCGCCGGGAACCGGCGTCAGCAGAGAGGCTACTTTTTCCACCGATTCAAAATTCACATCGCCACAGAGTACATAGCCTTTCTCTCTTATCTTTGCCATCTTCGGGCTGGCCGAACCAAACAGCTTTTCCGCAGTTTCCTCATTATCCACACGGTTGACACCAACATCCACAACCACTGCGCCCAGTTTTACAAAAGTTTCATCCACAAAATAGGGTCTTCCCACCGCCGCAATCAATACATCCGCCTCCCGGCATAAATCCGCCAGGTTCTTCGTCCTTGAATGACAGATCGTCACAGTGGCGTGACGCTCCAGCAGCAGCATGGCAACCGGTTTCCCCACAATATTGCTGCGCCCGATTACCACCGCGCGTTTCCCTTTAAGCTCCACATCGTATTCGTCTATCAACGCCATGATCCCCCGGGGCGTGCAGGGCACAAAGCACTGGTCCCCCACCATCAATCGGCCCACGTTCACCGGATGAAAGCCATCCACATCCTTGTCCGGTAAAATCAGGGACAGCATCTTTTTTTCATTCAGATGGCCGGGAATCGGAAGCTGCAACAAAATCCCGTGGATATCCGGATCATTGTTCAGCCGTAGAATCAACGTGGCCAGTTCATCCTCGGAAACATCGGCAGGAAGCCGAAATCCGCTGGAGAAAAATCCCAGCTTTTCACACGCCCTTTCCTTCATTTTCACATAGACGGCAGAAGCGGGGTTTTCCCCTACCAGAATGACAGCCAGTCCGGGGCGAAGACCTGAAGCTTCAACCTCACTTCTCATCCCGTCTGTAATCTTACGGGCCAATGCCTTGCCATCCATTAAAACCGCCATTGGTTCTCCTTTTTTATAAAAACAAGCATGATTATTTTACCATACATCACTCAGAGCCCATTCCCTGTCCAGACTCAGCCAGAAGAATCTTTTCAATTTCCTTGTCTTTTAAAGCCCACAGCTCGTTCAACCACCGCTGAAACCCCTCTTTGAATTTCATATCATTGAAATAATCCCCGATCAACTCGGATGCTACCGGCAGATCACGCACTTGTATCACAATCTTCCTCGCCTTTCCGCAGAAAAACTGCCAGAGCGATACCACCCCATCCGGATAAACAAGTGTGATATCAAGGATTCGATGCAATTGCCCCCCCATTGCGCCCAGAACAAAAGCTATCCCTCCGGCTTTCGGTTTCAGTAAATGACGGTACGGGGATTGCTGCTTCCTTTGCTTTTCCGGCCTGAATCGAGTCCCCTCCACAAAATTGATAATTGCCACCGGAAGGCCCCTGAATTTCTCGCAGGCCTTCCGGGTTTTTTCCAGATCCTTTCCCTTCAGGTGTGGTTTCTTCAACAGAGTCTCCCGCGAATATCGCTTCATAAATGGAAAATCCAGTACCTTCCAGATAAATCCAAATACCGGTACCCATATCAGCTCTCTCTTCAAAAAAAACTTCAGCGGGGGTATCTTTTTGCAAAAAGCCATCTGCAGGGCAAAAATATCCGCCCCCGACTGGTGATTCGGCAACAAAAGGTACCACTCCCTTACATCCAGCTTGCCAACACCCCTGATCTCCCACTCTGTCCGGTAAAACGCCCTGAAAACACCGTTGTTGATCCCCATCCAGCAAATCACGATTTTGTTTAGAATGCTGTTGCAGAAATGTCGTGTAACGGAAAAGGGTAATAAATACTTAAAAAAGGCGGCTACAATTATAAACGGCACCCACATAAGTGTTTGCGTTGCCAGAATAACTATGACCAACACTCCTTTCACAAATCCAGGCAAGTACTTCAGCATATCGGCCTCCTGCACATCTCTTCCTTTTCCTATTATGCAACAAATCCCTATCTGAAAGCAAGAACAGGAAAAACAAGAGAATAACCTTTTTTTTTAAAAAATATCCTCAAACTTAATAATATCGTATCTCATTTATTTTATTACCATTAGGGCATTCCTCTTTTCCGTGCAGTGGAATAAATAAAGAAAATCTATCAAAATAGCTTCCCATTCTATCTTCCCTGTGCAATAATCCTCTCAGCGGTTTGTTCGGCCTGTCACGTTGTCAGATTGGCATTCCGTATGTTTTTTTCAAGGAGTTTCGAATGTCTCAGAGTTTGTATGTCGGTAATTTCCCGTATTCCACCACAGAAGATGAGCTTCGCGCAATGTGCGCAGAGCATGGTGCAGTTGAATCTGTTCGTATTATCAGTGACCGTAACACCGGTCTCTCACGCGGCTTCGGTTTCGTTGACATGGCGACCGAAGATGAAGCACAGGCTGTTATTTCAGCACTGAATGGCAAGGATATTGGCGGAAGGGAACTGAAAGTTAATGTTTCCAAGCCCAGAGAAGAACGTCCCAAGCGCGATCGCTGGTAAATTCTTC
>JAADJC010000040.1 GCA_013151025.1 Acidobacteriota bacterium | reverse complement strand
GTCGGAGAGTTTGAAGTTGTTGCTTTTACCGGTTTTCAGGTTGATTTCCGTGATGATTTCGCCGCAGACACACGCCGCGTAGATTTTTTCCCCGATTACAACCGCCGCTTCCGGGCCGGGAGCGGTGGGATATGTCCGGATTTTCCCGGTTTCGACAGAAACAAGGGATATGCCGGAGCTGTTTTCCCGGATCATGTGGTTGGTGTGAAGAATGAGGATGCTGTTTCCGATGCTTCCCACGGCAAAGGGCCATTCAGCTGTTTTTGCCAGCTGTTTTACTTTGTCTTTTCCCGGAAATATTTCATAGATGGAATCCCGGTATTCCGGCTTTCCGTTGTGGTTGACGGCGCAGAAAAGCCGCCCGGCAACGGAAATTATATTGGATGTTACAGCTTTGTTTTTCAGCAGGACATCCGGGTACGGGCCGGTAGCTTTCAGTAGAATGCCGCCCTGATGCCCGGTTACGTCCTCACAGACAATGTAGCGGCGTTTTTTCCAGCGGACAACGTTGGTGGGGATTCCGGGCAGCTGGAATTCCCGAATCTGTTTTTTTGTTTTCAGGTTCACCACCTCGGCACGAAAGAATCCGTCCCGGGCAGAGAGAAAGGTGTGGTTGACCAGCACTGTATTTTTCCCGTAAGGGATTGCAAGGAGGGGAGACTGGGAAACCCGGATGGTGGCGGTTTTTTCTCCTTTTTCGTTCATGATTTCCAGCCATGTGGCATCTTGGTTGAATCCCGCCCGGTGAAAAACAAGTGCCAGTTTTTTGCCGGAAACACTGCAAATATCGGAAACCGATGCTTTCTGTTCACAGGCTTTCAGCACCCGGATAATTTTATGTGTATCCGGATTCCACAGCACGATTTTGTCTTTCGCCGAATTCAGAAGCGCCAGTAGGCCACCTGCTGTGGCAAGGGAAGCAAAAAAAATCAGGGTTGCGGCAACCGCCGCAACCCTTTGAATCATTCTATTCATTTATGCTGACAAATTACCAACTGCTGGCAACCGTGTAGGTGCGCCATGAGTAGTAGAGCTCATCCGGGGCAACCCAGGTGTCCGCAGGATTGGCGTCAATGTCAATCCGCGCGTACCATTTTGAGGTGCGGTAGTATCCCGCCCATACCAGCTGAGAGCAGTAAAATTTGCTCGTATCCCATTTCCAGACCCAATTAAAGTTGTAAGGCTTGCCCAGCTGATCCCTGGCATAGTCCGCGGCTTTTGCCCGGTAACTGGTGGAAAGCGGCCAGGTGTTGACCCGCATCAGGCGGCAATAGTCATAGTCATCATTCCAGTGAGACGCCGGCTCATAGTGAACGCCGGGGTTGGGGTCACCGAAGTATGACTCGTTAGCATTGGATTCAATGGTGGCATAGCTGCCGGTTCCGCCGTACCAGATACCCGCATGTGCGTAAAAGCCCCAGACAGTAACGCCGTCATGGACAAGCAGCGCATCCCCCTTGCTTGCAGATGAGAAGCTGCACGCATTGTGCCCATCACCGCTACCGAACTTTGACTGTGCCTGTTCACGAAAGACCTTTGCAAAATCCTTTTCGGAAGGTATCCACCGGTTAATCTTCGCCATATCGGCAAAGGGTTGTTCCATTTCTTTTTCCATCGCAGCCTGAATCACCTTGTCCAGCATTTCAGGGGGCATATTTTCCCGTACATAAGCTGGAATCAGATCCTGATAGGAATGGATATACGGCAACTGAACCTGAACCCAGCCCCGTTGATGGAAAGTAGCCTCCCGCTCCGGTGGAGCCATCTGTTGTAGTTTCTCCAACAGGTTCTCTTGACCCGGCCGATCCATGTCCCTTGCAGAAGCAAAGGAAAATGCCACCAGAATGGAAAGAACAAATACCAAAAGTCGTTTCATCTACGCACCTCCAAAAGGATAAGTTGATTTATTGTATATTGTAATAAAGTGAATGTCAAGGTTTTTTTATTTTCTGTCTGCCATTTTTTGTTTCTCCATTTACCCTTCCTTTATTTGTCTTTTGTTTATCCCTTGAAAAGGAACATCCTGTGCCCCATAATGAAACCATGAGTGAATCATTGAATTTATTTGATCTCAATAAACTTGGAGAATTGGCCTTCGGGGAATTCATTTCCCGGCCCAATCGTTTCGTAGGTGAAATTCTGCTAAATGGGCACCTGGCTACATGCCACATTGCGGATACCGGCCGGCTGAAAGAAATTCTGACAACGGGGCGGCGCATTCTGGTCGCAAAAAACCAGCCCCGGCTGAAAACCGATTACCGTCTTATCGCCTGTGAAATGCGCGAAACGGACGAATGGGTGCTGATCAATACTGCCATCCACACGCATATCGCCCGGACTGTGATCCGAAACGGGGTATTGGGATTTATCCCGGAAACTGTCCAACCGGAGGTAAAGGTGGGGAATAGTCGACTGGATTTTCTTGTGGACAAGCATTTGTATATTGAGCTGAAGGGAACCAACCTGATACTGGATTCTCAGTGCCGGTTTCCCGACGCACCCACCACAAGGGGACGCCGACACTTAGAAGAGCTGATTCAGCTGAAAAAGGACGGAAAGAACGCCATGATTCTGATCCTGGGACTGCGGCATTGTCCCTGTTTCGTGCCCAACCGGAACATGGACCCCGCCTTTGCCGATACCTTTGAAAAAGCGCTGAAATCCGGGGTCCAATATCGGGGATTTCGGGTAAAAATAGACATCGTGGCCAAACATATCCTGCTGAACGGAAATTTGCCGCTGTGCAGAGAGGTTTCCCATGAATGAGCAGGTGGAAAACTTCCTCCAATACCTGAAGGAGCACAAGAATTACTCCCCTCATACCATCCGGAACTATCGAATAGACCTGCACCAGTTTTTTGAATTTCTGGATACCTTTGAACTCGATGTTCAGAATCTGGAGCGCGGAGATATCCGGATGTTTCTGGGTGAATTGAAACGAAGGCATTTGAAAAAAACCAGCATCGCCCGAAAACTCGCTGCTCTGAAGTCCTTCTATCGCTTTCTGAAACGAAGCCATGTGGTGGAGAAAAACCCCGCCGCCCTGGTCTCATCCCCCAAGCTGGACAAACCCCTTCCAAAATTCCTCACACTGGTTGAAATGGACAAACTTTTTGAAATCATTGAGACCGACACCCTTCTCGGACTCCGCAACCGGGTTGTGGTGGAACTGTTCTATGCCACCGGAATGCGCATTTCGGAGTTGGTGTCCATAAAAATGAAACAACTGGATTTGGATAATCAGATTGTTCGGGTCCTTGGAAAGGGGAAAAAAGAACGGATTGTCCCCTTCGGTACACCTGCCGGGAATTGGCTCCGAAAATACATCCGGCAGCGACGGGACTTTCTCATGGAAAAGGGACATCTCGCCGAAGAACATCTTTTTGTCAACAAGGACGGTACTGGTATTTCCACAAGGGGAATCCGGGGAATTGTGGACCGTTTCCTCTACCTCGCATCCGACCGTCACGGGCTTTCTCCCCATGCGCTCCGCCATACATTTGCTACCCACCTGCTGGACAACGGTGCAGATTTACGGGCAATCCAGGAGCTGCTGGGCCATTCCTCCCTTGCCACAACCGAACGCTACACCCACATCACCCACGACAGGCTACTGAAAATCTACCGCGATGCCCATCCGCATCAGAAGAAAGGGGATAAGAGTGATGGGTGATGAGTGACAAAGACAGGGAATGGACAACTCCCTGATTTTCTCCACGTCCACTTGCACATTCACTCGCACTTTTCTTGCCCACACTTATTTGATAGAGTGTTCCTTATAAAATGAATGCCATGGAGGGAAAATGGAAAACGAAAGGGGATTCCGGCTGCCACAGGTGCTGCTGATACTTTACATTGTTGAATTCACGGTTCTGGCAATTCATCCTTTTTCACGGGAAGTCTGGATCGCGGAAAACATTCCCATTGTTCTGATTGTGTTCACCCTTGCTGTGACCTATCGCTTCTACCGGTTTTCAAACACCGCGTACGGGTTGATGGCGGTTCTGATTTTCCTTCACACCATCGGGGGCCACTACACCTTTGAACTGGTGCCGTTTCAGTGGGTAACGGATTTGTTCGGCTTCACACGGAACAATTTTGACCGCATCGCCCATTTTTCCGTTGGGTTCTACGCCTTTGCCGCCTGTGAACTGGTGGAACGAAAGGGGTGGAGCCAATCCAGGATTCTAACTGCCCTTTTCGGCGTTTTCATGATTTTTACCGTGGCGGCCGTGTATGAAATTATTGAATGGATTTTTGCCGCCACCGCCGACCCCAAAGCCGGAATTGCCTTCCTCGGCAGTCAGGGGGACATCTGGGACGCCCAGAAGGACATGCTCTCCGATGGCCTCGGCGCCATCAGTGCCGTGATTTTTTACGGCATTCTACGCTGGCGAAAGTAACAGCCTCGGCCTTCGGCCGAAGATTGAGTGTTGAATTGAAGATGTCACTCATCACCCATCTAACAAAACACTTGTTCTCACAAAAAAAAGGG
>JAADJC010000037.1 GCA_013151025.1 Acidobacteriota bacterium | reverse complement strand
AATTATAGACAAGTCTACTTTTCCAGTAATCGAGTGCGTACACCCTGTGCCAACCAGCCACTGTTCACATTTTCATCAAATGATGGAATAGGGTTTTCTGCATTGCACAGCAAGCAAAACTAGTATTTCCAATCATACAAAATACCTTCCCCTCCTACTCCTACCCCCAACTCCTACTTTCCTCTCTGTGCCAGCAAAGCGGCGCCGATGGCACCGGTGAGCTGGGCGTTTTCCGGGACGGTGACAGGGAGGTTCAAAAGTTTTTCAAGGGCGCGGACGACGCCGATGTTCCGGGAGACACCGCCGGTCATAACGATGTCCGGGACAATGCCCACCCGGTTGGCCATGGCGACGGTACGGGCAGCGATGGAGCGGTGGATGCCGGCGATGATGTTTTCCCGGCTTTCACCCTTTGCCACCAGTGAGATGACTTCGGATTCGGCGAATACGGTGCAGGTGGAGCTGATGGCGGCCGGGGTGCTTCCCTTCAGTGAAAGTTGTCCGAAGCCGTCTAAATCGGTTTCCAGTGCCCGTGCCATCACTTCAAGGAAGCGGCCGGTTCCCGCGGCGCATTTGTCATTCATAACAAAGTTCAGCACCTGGCCTGCGGTACTGAGAAGGATCACTTTGCTGTCCTGTCCGCCAATGTCAATGACGGTGCGGGCGGAGGGTACGGCAAAGTGGGCGCCTGCGCCGTGACAGATGATTTCGGACATTGTTTTATCCGTGAAATTCACGCTGTTTCGCCCGTAACCGGTGGCGACAATGGCGTTCAGCTGTTCCTGTTTCAGCCCCGCCTGTTTCAGCAGGGTTGCCAGTACGTTTTCCCCCGCGTTTTCCGCGTTGTAGCCGGTGAACCGGATGGCGGAAGCCAGCAGGGTTTCCCCCTCCATGATAACCCCTTTCGCGGTTACCGAGCCGATGTCAATGCCGCAGCTGATCATTTCTGCCCCACCATTTCCATAAAAGCGTCAATGCGGGTTTCCACCTGCCCTTCGCTGAATTTCCGCGGGTCAACCATGTCGGACTCCAGTATCAGCACCGGCAGCCCCCGTTCCCGCTGAACGATTTTCTGAATGTCATACTGCCCGAACGAGTAGGGTTTGCAGCTTCGGTTGGAGTGCATAACAAAGCCGTCCACGTGATATTTGTCAATCATTTTCAGCACCTTCTCCGCCATTTTATCCACCCCGATGTTGAGGTAGATTCGGGTGTAGGCCTCTCCCATGGAGCCGAGAAAATCGTTCTCGTCAATATAGTCCACGGTGCCGCACCAGGCGGAAGTGTAGGTATCGGCCACCAGTGCCGCGTTTCTTGCCGCGAAGGTTTTGGACAGCCAGCGCATCCGGTGCCAGATGGGGAGGTTGTCCCAGAGGAATCGGTACTGTTCGTTTTCCACCATTCCGATGCCGTTCTCCACCCGCCGGTTCAGTTCGTCCAGCAAAAAACGGTAGTAGCGAAGAACGGTCCCGGTGCCCCGGAGGGTGACAATTAACGCCAGGTGAAAGAACGCGTCAAAGGCGGTAAACGGCGCGGGCCTTGCGGCGGCTGTATCCAGAATCTGCTGCCAGAGCCCCATGGCTTCCACCGAGCGTTTCCCCACTACATTCATTTTATCGTAGGGAAATCGTTTTTTCATAACGGTTTCCAGAAAGCGGATGTAGTCTTTTACCTGCTGATCCACATAACTTTTTGCCTCTTTTGTGAATTTTGTGTGCACAAAAGGGGTGTCAAAAATGAACAACGGCACCTGGAACCTGCGGGCCTGAATTTCATACCATTTCAGCACCGTTCCGCAGATATTGTTGCAGCAGATCAGCATATCCGGTTTCGGCAGGCCGCCCACAGGCCCGCCCCCGGCAACCGAACAGCCGATATCCGCCCGGGCGTAGGAGCACAGGTCTCCGGAATATCCCATCCCCTCCGCCACTTCACAGAATTTTGCTCCGGTGTGGGAAACTCCGATCATCGCGCCGTGGTTTTCCGGGTACACCGGAATAATGCCCATGGCAATAAGGGGTTCCACCGGCCCCCCGCTGGTAATCCACGCGACTTTTTTTCCGAAGTAACGGGCATATTTTGCCTTCAGATAGTAATTTCGCATAATTTTCTTCATCTTCGGAACGGATTCCATATACCGATGGGATTTTGAAAGGGCTTTGTTCTTTTTCATGGCAGATTGTTTCCCTGATTCAGAATTTGGAGAAAGGTTTCCACCCGTGTCCGGGTGGGGCCGTCTACCGGCTTTCCGGTTTCCACTTCGAGGAGAAGGCTGGGAACTCCGGCTTCTTCAAATGTAGTTTTCAAATCGGGATAGTCAAAGCCGTGGGGGTCGCAGAACTTCAGAAACAGGAAAATAACGCCGTCAATATTGTATTTTGATACAAGTTCCGACAGCTCTTCACTCCGGCGGGTGATTCCGCTGTGCTTGGCGGGACAGACTGCGCGGCTGATGAAGCGGTCCGCGATGGCGTCTATCGGTGCCGGGCCTTCTGAAACAGGGGTGTCAAAGTAGCGGCTTCCGGTGCAAAGGTCATCCCATACCACCGCGCCCCCCTGTTCTTCAATGATGCTGTGAATGTCCGGGTGCAGGCAGACGCCGCCGGACAGCAAAATTCGTTTTGGGCCGGGGCTTTCGGCCGATGGCCGAATCTCTTCCAGTGAAAATGCCAGCTGTTCCAGCAGGTCTGCGGCTTCGTTTCGGTCCAGTATCATTGTTCCCTGTACCACATAACTTAAATCGCTCCCGGAAATCCGCAGGGGTGTCCGGGACCGGATTTCATAGAGAGAATGAAGGGCATGGCGAATCCGGTTCATCAGGGAAATGGCTTCTGAAACAGCATGTTCCGTGATGGTGATATTGAGCGTTTCTTCCAACTCCCGCTGAAACCGTATGAGTACCGCTTTCAGATAGTCCTGTGCCGCTTCGCTCTTCAAATGAACCGGGAAAAGCAAATCCAGATGGACGGTATTTTTCATGTTGAGGCGCCAGATATCGGACAGGCGCTGCATCGTGTCGCAGCTGTGGGGGAAAACCATCACATCGGCAAAATCCAGTTCCCCGGACAGGGCGTCTTCAAAAACAGACCGTACCAGTGAACAGCTGTAAGCCTGAATATGGGCATCTGCCCGGATAATGGACGTTGACTGGCCGAAAAGCCGCATCGGGTGCGCGCCCGCCGCCAGCACAATTTCTTCCGGAAAATAAGAACATGTATGGCATACAACGGGGCACTGTTGGTCTTCTTTCAATTGCCGGGCGGTTTCAAAGGGATTTTCAACCGCAAAGCGGAATTTCCCGATAATTTCAGACGCGTTCACCGTTCACCGTCCGTGCCGGCATATTCCCCCGCTGCCTTCAGCCGGGAAATTTCCTCATCCAGCAGTACCCGGAACGCAACTTTTCCCACCGCTGTCTTCGGGAGCTCATCCCGGAATGCCACCTCCCGGGGGCAGCTCCACTTGATGAGGTATTTCCGGCAGTGTCGAATCAGCTCCGCTGCCATCTCCGGCCCGGCGGTTTCCGGGTTTTCCGGCACGACAAAAGCTTTGACCCGTTCAATCTGTTCCCGATCCGGTATCCCGATTACACAGGCCTCCGCCACAGCCGGATGCTGATGTAAAACCGCCTCCACCTGAGACGGATACACATTCATGCCGGAAGACTTAATCAGCCGTTTGAGACGCTGTTTGAAGTAAAAAAAGCCGTCCTCATCCATTGTTCCCAAATCCCCGGTGTGAAGCCAGGTGTTCCCGTCTTCATGCTGTTTCAACACCGCGGCAGTCTCCTGCTGATTGTCCAGATAGCCCGGCATCACTGCGGGGCCAAAAAGGCAGATTTCGCCTTCCTTTCCGGTGGGCAGCGGCTCGGTTGTGCCCGGTTTAACAATCTTCGCGTCCATGTCCGGGAACGGAATGCCGATACTGCCTTCCCGGTATTCGGAAAGGGGCATGGCCATAATGGCTGTTACCGCCTCGGTCAGCCCGTAACCTTCCTGTAATTCGGCTGTGCCCCCTCCCGCTTTCACCACAGCGTCAAAGCGTTCTTTCACCGGCCGGGGAAGGGTATCGGCACCGGAGAACACCGCCTTCAAGCAGGACAAATCCGTTTTCTGAAACACCGGATTCCGGCTCAGCGCCTCAAACAGAGTGGGAACCCCCACGAGGAAATTGGGGCGTTTTTTCCGAATCAGTTTTGCCACATCCTCCGGTGTAAACTTCGGAACGAGAATAGACTTTGCCCCGCCCATAAACGCGGCATTTACACAGACCCCAAGCCCGAAACCGTGAAAAATCGGTAAAATCGCGAGAATCACCCCGTTTGCGTCCATTTTGCCCCACTTTGCCACCATCATCCCCTCGCTGACCAGATTGTAATTGGACAGCATAATCCCTTTGGGAGAACCGGTGGTGCCGCCGGAATAGAGAATCGCCGCGAGGTCATCGGCTTTGACATCGGCTTTTTCCGATTTCGGGTTTTCCCGGGCAATGGCGCTGTGGCACCAGACAACATCGGCATCTGC
>JAADJC010000029.1 GCA_013151025.1 Acidobacteriota bacterium | reverse complement strand
CGGCCCCCTTCACGAATTCGGCGCATGGAGAACTCAAAGAAATAAATATCGGAGTCATCCAAACCTTCGGCCTTCAGGGCACGATATTTTTTGTCAAGTTTCTGAGTAAGTTCATGAATGGCATCCTTTGAATATTTTCGTTTCTGAATCTCACGTTCTAATTTTGTATCGGTTTTATAGTAGTTACTCAATTGAACAAACCGGCTATGGGAAAGTTCACCGGAAAAATACGGCATCGCCTTCATACAGAGTTTTTTCACCGATTCCGACTTCCCGAAGGTCCTCACAGATGCCAAAACAATATCGCCATACCGCTTCCAGAGAGCACTCAAAAAAGCAGGATCCGAGAGTTCCTTTCTTGCCATCTCCTGAACCTTTGTCCGTTCCTTCTGCCACTTATCCCAAGTTATTCCCGGGCGATTCCCAAGGAATTCAGCGTTCTTTGCAATCCGAATCATATTCCGAAACATTGCCAGATCAAATTCCCTGCCTGCATTTGCCAATGCGTCCTTCAACAGGGTTCCCGTAAAGATCTCATTGAATTTCTGCTGCCCCTCCGTCAATGCCATCGCTTCCTCAGGCTCCGGTTGAGAAACCGGCTTCGGTTCCACAACAGTCACCTTTTTCTCAACCGGGGCAACAGGAGTTTTGTTCCAGAAAAACTTGTACCAGACAAAAACCCCTCCAACTGCGAGCAATCCGATAAAAATCCACAACGGGACCATGTTCCGCTTTTCTGTTTTTTCATACAGCTCAACTTCCTTTTCGATATAGGGCACGTCCACTGTTTCTCTGTTCATTTCATCGTGAATTTCGTCTACCATACTCTCACCCCCAGATAGGCTACAATGTCTCCGTCATCTCCGGTTACTTTCCCGGAATGGGTATACTCAATTATATCACTTTTTGAAGCTCCATTTTCTACACAGGCTCTCATCATCACATAGGCAGGATAAATTCCACACATGGATATATGTTTTTTAAGAACAACATCCATCATGCCATCTGCGTCCATCTCGCTGATCCGATCCATCACCAGGCCATCCGCCTGTTTTGCCACTGCGGCCGGAACAAAGTGGCTCATATCCGAGCTGGCGAAAACCAGCATATCCGTGCCGCTGACCAGCTTTGCGATGTGGTCGGCAAATTTCTGCAATAAATCCCGCTGCCCCACTCCCACGGACACTGCTGCAATTCTGACTTCAGGATTCAGAATTTTCAGGAGAGGGAGTTGTACTTCCAGAGAATGTTCCAGCCTGTGGGCGTCATTGTCAAATGACGCACCGTAGAACGAGGCGACGTTCTCGGATAGATCCATGTCCACTGAAACCGGCCCCAACGGCGTGTCCCACGCGTCTGCGGAGCTGACCGCCAGCGGCTGTCCCAGCCCCCGGTGGTTGGGACAGAGCATAAGTACCCGATCCGGTATCTTGACTGAGGAAAGTGTCTTGAACGCTGTTTTTCCGGAATAAATGTGCCCGGCATGGGGACAAATGACGCCGCAAGCCTGTACCGGCGCGACCGGTGCGACCACATCTTTGAAAAAATCCACAATGGCCGCTCCATCCGCCGGATAAAAGCTACCGGCAAAAACAGCCTGTCTCATTTTCGCCTCCCCGAATAGGCAGTGACTCTCCTGCCTGCCTAATCCGCGAATAACAACTCCGCGAATTCTTCCGCATCGAAGGGAATCAGGTCATCTTCCTGCTCTCCCACTCCGACAAATCCAATGGGAACGTGAAATTCCTGAATAATGGGGATAATCACCCCTCCCCTTGCTGTTCCGTCCAGTTTGGTAATGATGAGATCAGTAAATCCCGGGCTCTTCATGAATTCTCTCGCCTGGCTCAGGGCATTCTGGCCATTTGTTCCGTCAAGAATCAAAAGCACCCGGTGAGGAGCATCCGGAATCACCTTGGCAATCACACGCTTCATTTTTTCAAGTTGTGCCATGAGGTTATCCTTTGTGTGAAGCCGTCCTGCCGTATCAATCAATACCACATCAGAACCCCTCTTCAATGCAGCCTGAACACTGTCAAACGCCACTGCAGATGGATCGGCTCCGGGCTTATGCTGTACAAGTTCCGCACCGATCCTCTCTGCCCAGATGCCGAGCTGGTCAATGGCAGCAGCCCGGAAAGTGTCTGCGGCGCTGAACAGAACCTTCTTTCCCTGTGCTCTAAAAAGACTGCCCAGCTTTCCAATGGTAGTGGTTTTGCCCACGCCATTTACTCCGATAATCAACACGACCAGTGGTTTTTCCGGGCTCTCCATCAACGACGCACTGTCCGGGATCATCAACATTTCCCTGACTTTTTCTTTCAACGCATTTATCAGGGAGTCCCTGTCTTGCAATTCCTTTCTGGACACTTTATCTACAATCATTTCCAGAATTTCATTTGTTGCGCACACTCCAATGTCCGCCTCAATCAGCACTTCCTCAAGTTCCTCTGCTACACCTTCATCTATTTCTTTCCGGCCGAGAAAAACCCTACCCAGTCCCTCAGAAAGACGGCCACTGGTTCTGGTAAGGCCTTTTTTCAGTTTGCCGACAAAACCCATTAAAAGAACTCCTCATTTACGTGAGTCGCCAGTTCCTCCATCCATTTCTCCGCGTACCCGGAAAAGGAACGGCCGGTGAAATACATAGAGAGAAAATAATGATGTTCCAAAAGCAACGTGGCGGCAGAACCACCCTCCCCTTTCAGAAACAGGAAATTCATGTTCTTTTCCTCAATTTCCTTTGCAAGCAGGACAGCCATCTGTGCACCGAACAGCTCCACGTCATAATCGTCCAGCTCCGGTTTCTTGGCCATCAGAATCATTTCCCCTTCCTTATCCAGCAACATGATCGCCCCGAGGTCTTTCGCCCTGTTCAGAACATTTTGAAAACGTTCCTCTATTTTCATGTCAATACCCCATAAACATCTTTTTCGTCAGTTTTTTCTTCAATTCATCCATGCCTTTGCGTATCTTCTGGCCAGGGTAAAGCAGAGACAATTTCGTCAGGATACGCCTGGATTCGTTGTAATGCTTTAATTGATACTGACACCGGGCTTCCAGCAATAACATATTAGGCTGGTCAGGGAATTGCTTCTGCGCCTTTTTCACCGCATTGTATGCATCTCCGTACTGGCCCTTGTCCGCATAGAGTGAGGCCAGTTCCGCATAGGCCCTGTAAAAATCAGGCTTCAACCGGATCGCCTGTTCAAATGCCATTTGAGCCGCCTCTTTCTGACCCTGCTTCAATTTTAGTAGACCAATGTTGAAATAAGGGAAATACGGTGTCGGGTACGTCTTGTCTTGAATGACCTTTCCATATTCTTCCAGTGCAATGTCCAGTTTATTCTGCTCCGTGTAAATCATACCCAGGTTATTGTGTGCATCTGTGAGATCCGCATGTAGTTCCAGTGCTTTTTTAAAAGCCTCCTTTGCCACATCGAACTCACCCATGAAACTCATCGCCAGCCCGAAATCGTTCCAGTAAGCCGCATTGTCAGGCTCTCCCTCTGCGGCCCGTTTGAGATAGCCCGCAGCACTGCTGTATTCCTTCTGATGCAACATCATTACACCTTTGCTGTGATTGATAAAAGGATCGTCCTGTTCACTCTGCACTGTCGTCTTCAATTTGGCGGAAGAAGGCGTGGGTCCGCACCCCAAGCCGCCCAGCAGCAGGCACCCGGCGAAGGCACACACAAGTATTTTATTGTTCATTTAATCCTCCATCTTTGTTCAATGAATATCATTGCGCCCGAGGCTCCATCCGACCAGCTTCATACGCTTTCAGGAAGGCGTTTACCACCCTGCGATCATATCGAATGCCGGCAAAACCTCGAATCTTTTCTTTCACATAATCCGGTTTCATCGCATTCTGATAGGGACGATTTGTGGTCATTGCGTCGTAAGTATCCGCAACCGAAATTATTCGGGCAATTAACGGAATATCTTCCCCTTTCAAGCCATCAGGATAGCCTGAGCCATCCCATTTTTCATGGTGGTACTTGACACCGGTCACAACTTCTTTCAGCTCCTTAATCGGTTCCAGAATCTTATATCCAATACCAGGATGCAGCTTCATGTGATCAAACTCGGCTTCTGTGAGAATACCCGGCTTGCGCAATACCTTGTCATCAATGCCGATTTTTCCAATATCGTGGAGGAGACCAGTCAGACGCAGACGTTCCATTTCCACACTGTTCAGGCCCAGACTTTTGCCGATTTCAATGGAATAGCTGGTCACCCTTTCCGAATGACCACGGGTATACTCATCCTTGGCATCAATAGCAGCGGCAAGTGCCCGGATGGTGGAAATAAACATTTCCTTGTTGTATCGAATCAGGTATTCCAACCGTTTTACATACCGCTCAATTTCACTGAGCATAAAATTGGTACGCTTGGCCAGCAGTGTGATTTCATTATTCCCCTCAGCATCCACCCGTAAGGCAAAGTTTCGCTTGGCAATCTGCTCTGTGGCCTCTATCAGTATCGATAGCGGCTCGTGGATTGCGGAAGAAAATACAATACTCACCAGAATTGCCAGA
>JAADJC010000126.1 GCA_013151025.1 Acidobacteriota bacterium | reverse complement strand
GAATAATAAAACCAACGCAAAAGCCATACACATTGGGTAGTGCCGAATTTCCCGCACATTTGAATTCAGTCCTTCGGAACCGGCAACCACCTTGATTCAGTTTTCTCATTGCCCCTGTTTTCTTATGTCATGTTTCGTTTCAGGCGGTAGACGGCGGCCACGGTCAGGATAACGGGGAGTACAACAAGATAGGCGGCGTTGGAGGCAATGTCGGTGAAGCCGATTTCATGGATGAAGAGTTTGGAGAATACGTCCCGGATGTTGCCGGTGGGGAGGTACCATGCGATTTTCTGCCAGAATTTCGGTACGATTTCCAGCGGCCACCAGCAGCCGCCGAGGGCCGCAAGGGGCAGGGTCAGGATGATGGCGGCGGTGGAGATTCTGTCGGGATTTCGAACGGTGGTGGCGAGCAGCATGGAGAGGGAAGCGATGGCAAGGGAAAAGAGGGTGATGAGGGGAAGCAGCCAGATTGAAGCCGTAAGATAGTTTACGTGAAAGAAGAGCTGGCCGGCAACGAGAATGATCAGTGCCTGAAAGACGCCGATGATTGTACGAAAGAGTACGGAGGCGGTGATGAACCCGGTTTTGCTGATGGGTGCAACCAGTGTTCGCCGGGTGATGCCACTTTCCATGTCCTGCCTCAGGGTAATGCCGCCGTAGATGAGGATGTTGAGCATGACGAACATGATGAGGTTTCCGGGGAAGCTCAGGGAGAAGCCTGCGGGGATTACTTTCCGCTCTCCTTCCGTTTTTTTCAGTGTAACGCCGGGGGCGCGGGAGAAGACGGCGTGAAAGTCGTCCGTTACCATGTGATGTTCCCGGATCCAGATGGCGGACCGAATCATGCGGAGGGTGAACTGGGCAAGGTACATTTTCAGCTGCGCCGGCCGGTTGCCGGCGACGTCGGCGGGGAAGGTGACCCGGATGTCCGGCGGGGTGCCGTTCATGTAGCCGCTGGTGAAGGTTTCCGGGATTTCGATGGTTGCAATGGTGTTTGGAACAACGGTCGAACGGACATCAAAGTTCTTTTTTTTCAGAAAATTTGATAGTTCTTCCCCGATGGGGCCACTGTCGTGGTTCAGGATAGAAACCAGCCCTTCGCTATGGCTTCCGCCGCTGGTGCCCCGGAATACCATTCCGAAAAAGACGGCAAAAATTAGCGGCATGACGATGACCCAGACCATGGTTCTCTTTTCTTTGAGAAAGCTCACGATGTAAAAAGTCAGTAATGTTTTCATGTCAGCCTCACACTGTCCCCGCCCGGTGGCGGTTGATTTTGGAGCGGAACATCAGAAAGGACAGAAATAACAGGACGAGAATGCTACCGGTGAAGATGAGGTCGCCGGAGCTGAACAGTGGAAAGCCCTTGCTGATGAATGCGTGGATAATGACCCGGACCGGGGTGTAGAACGGGGAGCTGGATACGATGCCCCTCAGCCCGCCGGGCATGATGAGGGGGGACACGAGAAGCCCGCTCAACAGGCAGACTGTGATGATGACGATGGAGGACATGGCCTCAATTGAGCTCAGTTTCATGGGCAGGCTGTAGAGCGCCGCGTTGAGCAGGGTGGCAAGGAGGGACATGTAGATCATGCCTTTGAAGAGCAGCAGGCTGTGAAACACCTGAAGGTGGAACAGCGGGATGGAAACGAGCCAGAGTACCACCTGGATGAGGAACACCATCAGCAGGGAGTAGGCCAGTGTTCCGGAAAGAAGTTGGTTCAGTGTCGTGGGGCTGACCAGAATGCGATTGGTGATTCCGTTTTCCAGTTCTTCGGATTGGCGCTTGAATATAGCGGAGAGCACAAAAAGTATGGACATGAAGGCAATTCCCGGGAGAAATGCGAGGATAATTCCACTGTTTGATGATGTGGCTTCCTTTTCCTTTCCTTTTTCTTTTTCAAATGTGACGGGGAATTTCAGCAGGTCTTTTTCTTTCAGTATTTTGTCCATCGCGGACCGGCCGATGTCAAAAATTTCAGCCATATCGAGGGTCTTTTGTTCAGACAGTACTTTGATTTGTTCCGGAAATAGTTCACGTACGCTGTCCAGCAGGTCTGTGAGGATTTCAAATGTACTTTGAAGAATGCCGGTGGAGATCATTCGTGCGGGGTTGGTGGTCAGCTTCAGCGAGGCCGGTTTCTGATTGACAAATTGATTCGTAAAGCCTTTGGGTATCACAAAAATCCCGGCCAGTTCATCGTCGTGGAGCTGTTTTTCTGCTTTTTTGAGGGGGATTTTGTGGACATCGAAGAGGGCTGCCATCTTCGGGTTGGTCAGTGTTCCTGTGAGAATTTCGGAAAGGGTGGTCTGGTCCTGGTCCACAACCGCTACCGGAATTACTAATTTGACCCCTGACGAGGGAGAGAAGACCGAGCGGGCGATGAGGGTGATGACAATGGGCAGGGCCAGCAGGAGGAGCAATGACAGCGGGTCTTTGGCGAGGCGCCTGAAATCCTTTTTCAGCAGTACCTTCAGCATGTCAGTCCCTCAATTCCCGTCCGGTGAGCTTCAGGAAGACAGTTTCCAGGTCGGTTTCCTTGATTTTAAGGTCGTCGGCATTAACACCGTGGCCCTTCATTGCCGCCACAAAGCGGCCCAGTTCCGTTGCGTCTGCCACCACAACCGCGAGGAGGCCCCTGCCGGAGTGGAGCACTTCGCCCTCAAAGTCATTTTTTAGCTGATGGGCCAGTTTCGCGCCGTCGAAGTCGCCCCTCGCAAAAATCTGGAACCCTTTCCCTACCTCGTCCCGGAGTGTTTCAAAATTTCCGATGCCTAGGATTTCACCGAAATCCATGATGGCAATCCGGTCACAGAGTTTCTGTGCTTCATCCATGTAGTGGGTGGTGTAGATAATGGCTTTTCCCTTTGCCGCCAGTTCCCGGATAATGTTCAGAATTGCAAAGCGGCCCTGGGGATCTACCCCGGCGGTGGGTTCATCCATGAAAACAACATCGGGGTTGTGGAGGACACCGGCGGCGAGATTTACGCGTTTTTGCATCCCACCGGAATAAGTGCCCACCTTGTCTTTGGCCCGGTTGCTTAACTCAACAAGTTGAAGGACTTCTTCAATCTTTCTGTCCAGTTCGTCTTTCTTCAGGCCGTAGAGCCCGCCCCAGAAGCGAAGGTTTTCCGTTGCGGAAAGTTCCGGGTACAGTGCGGTTTCCTGGGGGACAAACCCGATCTGGCGGCGTAGCTCAGTACTGCCCGGCCGGAGCTCTTCCCCGTTAATGATGATGCTCCCGGAATCCGGCGTCAGTAACCCGCACATCATGTGAATGGATGTGGTTTTCCCCGCCCCGTTGGGCCCCAAAAACCCGAAAATTTCGCCTTTTTCCACGGAAAATGAGATTTCCCGAACCGCGTGAATGTCTCCGAACCGCTTACTCAATCCCTTTACTTCAATCATGTACCCCTCTCTTCCTGTGATTCTGTTCCAATTCTCTTCTGATACGAAAAATTGTCAAGGAATGTTTCGGTTTTGAGTGGGAGTGGGGATTAAGATAAGGGAAGGAGAAAGCGCTATGATATCGCTTGTTTCCTTTCCTTTATTCTGTTTTTTTTGGAACGGCGGTTGGACAGAAGAAGTTGGCTTTTTTCAGGGCAGCGAAGGCGTTGTCCATTACCCGTTCATCGTGCTTTCTGAGATCCGCAAGCCAGTCCCGGATGACGCTGCGGGTGGAGGTGCCGTCGGGAAGCAGCGCGCAGGATTCATCCTTCGGGAAAACAATATGGGTGTTCTGAATAAACTCCTGGATGAGGGTTTCCCGGATATATGCCATGGGGCGGATGAGGAGAATGTCATGGCTCAGTGCCTTTGCCGCCGCCGGCATTCCGGAAGTTTTGCCGGCAAAGAACAGGTTCAGAAGATAGGTTTCCACCATGTCGTCCATGTGATGGCCCAGTGCCAGCCTGTTACAGCCGATGGTCTTGATTCTTTCGTAGAGAATGGCGCGGCGGAAGCGGGAACAGAGACGGCAGGGGCTTTCTCCCGGCCGTTCTTCGTTCATTCTGCTGACACTTGCGTAAATGTTGGAAGGAAACCATTGGAGTTCGCAACCGATGTTTTCAAAGAAAGCAAACAGATCCTGCGCCGGTGGCTGGTCATTAACGGAAAGTAAAACCGGAACAATTTCATATTTTTCCTTCGCCCGTCGCAGAAGGGCCTGAAGGGCAAGAAAGAGAGTAAGTGAATCCTTTCCCCCTGAAATTCCCACGGCAACTTTGTCTCCTCCACGGATCATGTCAAAATCCCCAATGGCTTTTCCGGTTCGTTTGACAATCAATTGGAAGGCAGACTTCATGGTTTTCTCCTCAGGAAAGTGAAATTTAGAGCGGATACAGTTACCGGGAACGTTGCCAGTTGCCGTTTTGGCTTTGATGTGGGGAACTGGGGATGTCCGGCTTGACTATTTTATTGGAATTTCATGAAAATGCAATGGAGGATGGAGACAAGTCGGGACAAGGTTAAGTTAAGACAAGGTTGAGTTTGGAAAAGAAGTGAAGAGTGACGGTCCAGAAAGACGGGAAAAGCCACGCCTTGATTTTCTGAATATTCACTATT